>JAJQDO010000089.1:40033-40562 GCA_021202175.1 Clostridiales bacterium
TCTCAAAAGTTTGGAAGATGATATGAGGGAAGAATACGAAAAGGTGATAACAGAGCAGGTAAAAGAGGTGGCGGCTTCTTTTTTTATGGAAGTGGATGATGTCAGAATCTCGTGGGATGCCGAGGGGAATGGGATAAGAAAGATGGAGATTGCAGGAGAATGTATGGAAGAACAGGAAGATACGCCGGATGTTTCTTCCCTGCGTATGATTTTGATGGATTATTATGATCTGGAAGCGGAGGACATAACAATCGAGGTGGGAAAGTGAATGCAGTCGGTGAAGATGGTGCGGATTCGTGCAGCCGGTGAAGAGGTGACAAAGTGGAGAGCAATATGGATGTGAATGCGAATAAAAGAGAAAGAAAAAAGCTGTCGCTGAAGGATTTTGGAATGGAAAGGATTCTTTTGATCGCTGTCGCCGGTGTGATTTTACTTGCCACCAATTTCTCTTTTGGAGAAAAAGATGACGGGGAGGAAGAGGATACCACAGAAAATACAGAACTCATCAGTGAAAATGAGGCATATATTG
>JAJQDO010000278.1:0-396 GCA_021202175.1 Clostridiales bacterium
TTCATGCAGTGTGCACCGTATCTGGAACGATTAAATGTAGAACAGATCAGTGTGGAGAATACGGCCATTGCAGCCGAGATGGTGGCAAAGAATGGTAATCCACAGGAAGGAGCCATCGCCAGTAAGCGGGCTGCTGAAAAGTACGGCCTCAATGTTCTGGCGGAGACGATTAATTTTGAAAAAACCAATGAGACCCGCTTTGTCATCCTGTCCAAAAAACGTCAGTATACAAGTACGGCGGGTAAGATCAGCATCTCCATCTTTCCAGGTGAAGATGAGAGCGGAGTCCTTTATAATATTTTGTCTCATTTTCTCTATATTGGGTTGAACATGTGTCATATTGAGTCTGTACCGTTGCAAAAACTTCAGATGTAATATATTTTTTAAATTGATATT
>JAJQDO010000278.1:406-7157 GCA_021202175.1 Clostridiales bacterium
TACTACTATGGCTTCGTCTGCAGCGTCTGATGTGTATATGAGACAGATAATGGGTTGAACATGTGTCATATTGAGTCTGTGCCGTTGCCAAACCGTCAGTGGGAATATCGTTTTTACATTGATATTAACGGTAATCTTCATGATGTGGCGGTGCGAAATGCATTGCAGGGTATTCGGTCAGAGGTTGCCGAGTTTAAGATTCTGGGGAATTATTAATTTTTGGAGATGTGAAGAAATCTGCTGCCTGTCAGGGCTTATTCTTGAAGGATTGAAATAAGTCGACCGTAATTCCATTGGCTTAATACGATGGGTAGTTCAGATTAGATTTTGGAGGATAAGAAGGAGAATAATGTTCTGGAAGAAACGTTTGGATGAATCAACAGAAAAAGCGGATAATCGATACACGTGCAACGAGCAACCTGTCGCTGTGATGGAAGCAAAGGCATCTGCCCTACCATACTAGGAGACGACAACGCAAAGAGAAGAGAAGTCATCTGCCCGAACAGAAGAGGAAACGACTGCGCAAACAGAGGAGAAGTCATCTATCCAAACAGATGCCGAATCGACCGCCCAAACAGATAAAAAAAGGGTGATTAAAAGAGCGAATTTCCGGGATCAGAATAAGATTGTTCTCGGATTCCGGCTGGCAGCTGTGGCCTTGCTGCTTTTCCTGATGTGGTATCTTTGCCATAATTTTATGGATTATCAGAAGAATGCGACCGATCAGGTGAACAAATATCGCATTGATCAGGTATGCCTTGTCTCAGAGGACAAGGTGGTGACACAGAGTTTTGTGGCCAGACACACGCATTTGAAGACGGTGAAGCTGTATTTCAGCAATGATTATTCCGGCGCCGCGCAGGGCACGCTGATTTTAAATATCGTCGAAGAAGAGACCGGGGAGTGTGTATCCAGCGTTGAGATGGATGTCAGTGCGCTTCTTGATAATGCTTATACAGAGTTTAACACCAATGTACAGCTGACGAAGGGGACGCGATATACCCTGGAGATTATGACAGCGGGCACGGAGTCCGGAAAGGAACCCATCGTATATCAGTGGTCGACGAAGGAGACCGGCCTTAAAGGCAAGATGGCAGTCAACGGCGAGACTCAGAAAATATATCTGGTGGCGAAGTTCTATTATCCGGGGACGATCTACCAGCAATGGCTGGGTATCTGCGTGCTGATCGGCCTGGTGATTTTGCTGATTCTTTTTCCAATTCCCCTGCCGGATATCGTCAAGACCGTGTTGGGATATCTTCTGTTTTTTGCTGCTCCGATGTTTACGTTCTGGTTTGTGGAGCGGTTTACGAGTATTTCTATTTTTAAGATCAATCAGGCGGAATTCGCCTTAAATGTGTTGGTATATTATCTTTTCTTTGGCATTTTGTATCTGATTTTTGTGTCAAGAAGGGCAGCCGTCACCATCGGAACCGTATTCTGGTATGTTGTGGGGTTGGCAAACTATTACGTTCTCTCCTTTAAAGGCTCACCGATCGTTCCTTCCGATATCATGTCGGCAACGACTGCTGCCAGTGTCGCGGAGAACTATACGTACACGATTCAGCCAGTGTTTGTGTGGAACGCTCTGTTTCTATTGCTTTATCTGGCAGTATTCTGGCGCTGTCCGATCCGAAAGAAGACGGGGTGGAAGAAGCGGTTGATCATGGCCATTGTCATCGCGCTTGCTTCATCTGTGCTGGGATATTTTGTGGTGGAGGAAAAGACCTTCAAGAGTGTCGGCATCAAAAATAATGTCTGGGATCAGAAAAAGGGTTATGCAAAAAATGGCTTCTTTTTCGGTTTCGTGCTGAATATGAATTCCCTGGTACAGGAGAAACCCAGTGACTACTCGGTGGAAGCGGCGGAGGATATCGCCGCGAAATACGAAGAGCAGTTTGCCAATGCCGAGGAGAGTGGCACCGGGCGGCTGGAGACGGAAGACGGCACGCAGCTGAATGTCATCGCCATTATGAATGAGGCATTTTCCGACCTGGCGGTGGTAAGCGATTTCACTACCAATCAGGATTATATGCCGTTCATTCACAGCCTGGAGGAAGACACCATCAAGGGGAATCTTTACATGTCTATTTTTGGTTCTGGGACTTGTAACTCCGAGTTTGAGTTTTTGACCGGGAACAGCCTGGCCTTTCTGCAAAGCGGTATCATTACCTACACGCAGGTGATCAAGGACACGGTGCCCAACATTACCTATACCCTGAAATCACAGGGATATGGAGGTAATCTCGCGCTGCATCCGTACTTGGCAACGGGATGGAATCGTATTGAAGTGTATGATTATATGGGTTTTGAGGAATTTTACAGTGAGAGTGATTTTACCAATCCGCTGATGTACCGTAAGTATATTTCCGATCAGTCTAATATGGAAAAAATCGTGGAGCTTTATGAAGACAGAGAGGATACGTCTTCGCCATTTTATCTGTTTAACGTGACCATGCAGAATCACGGCGGTTTCAATAAGAGTTACAGTAATTTTACGAACGATGTGCTGATCATGGATAATACGAAAAATGAACAGGCGGAACAGTATCTGTCCCTCGTGAAGAAGACCGATGAAGCGTTTGAGTACCTGGTGGAATATTTTTCACAGGTGGATGAACCAACGATCATCATCATGTTCGGCGACCATCAGCCGTCCCTGCCGTCCAGCTATTATGAGAGCCTTTTTGGCGAATCGACCAGCGACCTGACTTCAGAGGAATTGCTGAAGAAATATATAACCCCGTTCATTATATGGGCGAATTACGATATCGAGGAGACGACCATCGATATGATGAGTGCTAACTATCTGAGCGCTTATGTCATGCAGGAAGCGGGTCTTGAGATGACGCCTTATCAGAAGTTCCTCATGCAATTATACGAGGATCTTCCGGTGTTAAATGCCATGGGCGCCATCGATTCGGAAGGCAATTATTATGAATCTGCGAAAGAAACGCCTTATGATGATATGGTGGACGAGTACCAGATTTTGCAATATAATAATCTTATAGATACGGAGAATACCGTGGAATCTTTCTTTTATCTAGAAGAGTGAGTGTAACAATGTTGCTGGATGCGGTTATGCGCGAACAGTAACGGAACAGTCAAACGATAGCGGTTCGGCTTGCCCGAACTGTTAACAGTGAGGAGGAGAGAATGAGATATTCATGTTATGCAGCAATTGTAATTGGTTCGAAAAATATACTGCTCAGGGTATATGAGATTTCCGGGACCAATGGCATTAAAGTAATCGACAGCGTCTCTCATGAATATGAGCTGGGGAAAGAAGCCTACAATACGGGAATCATATCCTCCGCGCATATCGAGGAGATCAGTGAGGTGCTGAGCTATTTTCTGCAGCATATGAAGGAGTATGATGTAAAAGAGTACAAATGCTACGCCACAAGCGCGATCCGTAATGCCAGAAATCAATTGATGGCGCTCAATCAGATCAAGCTTCGTACTGGCGTCAATGTGCTGGTGCTCAGCAACACAGAACTGCGTTTCCTGATGTATAAGAGCATCCAGATGTCCGATATTGATTTTGATAAGATTATCCAGAAGAATACCGCGATTCTGGATATCGGCGCCGGCAGCGTGCAGGTTTCCCTGTTTGACAAGCAGGCACTGTATGTGACGCAGAATCTGGATATCGGGACAGTTAAGGTGCGGGAGATTCTGGAATCCGTGGAACACAATGCCCTGGACTATATTTCTGTGATGGAGCGGTACATTCAGCAGGTGATCGATCAGTTCACAAGCGGATACCTGAAGTAGAAATCTATTAAAAATGTAGTGGCCATCGGTGATGAGATTAAGAATCTGAAGAAGATCGTGCCGGAATTAAACCTGGGAACAACGCTGAATTATGAGCAGATTACCTATATTTATAAAAAGATCAAGAAGGCGTCTTACAAAGATCTGGCGCTCGAATACGGCATGTCGATTGAGGAAGCCAGAATGACGCTGCCTTCCGTCATCATCTATGAAAAGTTCCTGGAGCGGTCGAAAGCAGACACGATATATATCTGCGGGACGAATCTGTGCGATGGAAGTGTCGTTGATTATGCGTTAGAAACCAAAAAAATGAAGATCAATCACGATTTCTATCAGGATATCATCGCATCGGTCAAATATATGGCGAAACGGTATCGTTCCAATAAAGCGCATGCGGAGTACGTTTCGCAGATCGCCTGCGAGATTTTCGACCGCACGACGAAGTTTCATGGATTATCAAAACGAGATCGTCTCGTGCTTGAGATCTCAGCCATATTACATGATATCGGGAAATATGTCAATATGAGTTCTCCGGGTAAAAACGGATATCAGTTGATCGTTTCGACGGAAATCATGGGAATCTCCATGAAGGAACGGGAGGAAGTGGCAAATGTCGTCCTTTACAACACGGAGGAAATGCCGGATACCGCTCACCTGGAATCCGTATTCCTGCGCGAAGAATATCTGCGCATCGCCAAATTGACGGCAATCCTTCGCCTGGCAAATACTTTGCTCGACCGGGGATATGGTCAATTGTATCAGAATATGACGATCGCCAGAAAGGGAAAAGAACTGATCTTCACCGTGGAATCGGATGAAGATATGACGTTGAGCATCAACCGTTTTCAGAGACGGGCCGCTGCTTTTACTGAGATCATGGGTGTGAAACCAGTGCTGAAACAGAAGAGGGGTTTTTTAGAAAGGGGCTGTTATGGCAGAAAAATCAGTATTTGATCAGCCGGCCAATTTTACGAATCGTGAATTAAGCTGGATGGAATTCAACACAAGAATTTTAGGAGAAGCGAGAGATAAACACAATCTTTTATTTGAACGGATCAAGTTTCTGAGCATTACATCATCAAATCTGGATGAATTTTTCATGGTCAGGATTGCTTCCCTGAAAGATATGGTTAATGTCTCCTATGATAAGAGGGATATTGCGGGGATGACGGCGGCGGAGCAGTTAGAAGCCCTGGATGTGAAGACGCATGATTTTATTGAAAAGCAGTATTCTGTATACAACCGTTCTCTGACGCCGAAGCTGCGGGAAGCCGGACTCTGGATCATAAAATATGATGAAGTGACGGAGAAAGAGGAAGAATACCTCGATCAGTATTTCCATAAAAATGTGTATCCGGTGTTGACGCCGATGGCCATCGACTCCTCGCGCCCGTTCCCACTCGTGCAGAATAAAACGCTGAATATCGCGGCGCTGATCGAGCATAAGGATAAAAGTGATCGCGAAAAGGATAAAAAAGAGTTTGACATCGCGACGGTGCAGGTGCCGTCCGTGCTTCCGCGGGTGATCAAACTCCCGAAAAATCCCGAAGGAATGACGAGAGTGATCCTTCTGGAAACGGTGATTGAGCATTTCCTGTCGGAACTTTTCCTCAATCACGAGATCATCTGCTCCGGCGCGTACCGTATCATGCGTAATGCGGACCTCTCTATCGATGAGGAAGAGGCAGAGGACCTTTTAAAAGAAATTGAAAAACAGCTGAAACAGCGTCAATGGGGAGAGGTCATCAAGTTCGAGTATGAGGATCAGATGGATAAGCGTCTGGTGAAATATTTAAAGAAGCAGTTTAAGGTACACAGTTCGGAGATGTATGCGATCAACGGACCGATTGATCTGACATTTTTGATGAAATGCTACGGGTTAAAGGGCTTTGATGAATACAAGGAGCCTTCCTACACGCCGCAGAAGAACAAAAAGCTGTTGCCGGAAAAAGATATCTTTGAACAGATACGCAATGGGGATGTACTTTTGCATCATCCTTATGAGAGTTTTGATCCGGTAGTGGCATTTATCCGTCAGGCGGCGGAAGATCCGGATGTATTGGCCATCAAGCAGACACTGTACCGTGTCGGCGGTAATTCCCCGATCATCGCAGCGCTGGCGCAGGCTGCGGAAAACGGAAAACAGGTTACGGTTCTCGTGGAGTTAAAGGCGCGGTTTGATGAGGAAAATAACATTAACTGGGCGAAAAAATTAGAGGAATCCGGCTGCCATGTCATCTATGGCCTGTTAGGACTGAAAACACATTGTAAGATTGCCCTGGTTGTCCGCAAGGAAGCGGACGGTATTCGTCGGTATGTGCATCTGGGGACCGGAAATTACAACGATTCTACAGCGAAATTATATACGGATGTTGGCATGTTTACCTGCCGTGACGCCTATGGCGAGGACGCGACAGCAGTGTTTAACATGCTGAGCGGTTATTCGGAACCGGCGGCATGGAATCGTCTGCTGGTAGCGCCCATCTGGATGAAAGACCGTTTCCTGCATCTGATTCACCGGGAGACAGAAAATGCCAGGGCGGGAAAAGAAGCGCGGATTATCGCGAAATGTAGTTCTCTGTGTGATAAGACGATTATCCTGGCGCTGTATGAGGCATCGGCAGCCGGTGTGCAGATTGACCTCATTGTGCGTGGCATCTGTTGTCTGGTGGCAGGCAAGCCAGGAGTCAGTGAAAATATCCGTGTTCGTTCTATCGTCGGAACATTCCTCGAGCACGCGCGCATTTTCTCCTTCTATAATGACGGCCATGAAGAGATTTATCTCGGAAGCGCGGACTGGATGCCGCGGAATCTGGACCGTCGTGTGGAGATTGTCTATCCGGTGGAGGATGTGGAGCTGCAGAAAAAAGCAAGACGTATTTTAGATCTTCAGCTGGCAGATACCGCGAAAGCCAGCTGCCTGCAGCCGGATGGCAGTTATCAGAAGGTAGATAAGAGAGGAAAAGTTCTCCTG
>JAJQDO010000218.1 GCA_021202175.1 Clostridiales bacterium
CTCGGATTGACGCCAGGATGTTTTCTGGCAAGGGCAGCAGCAGCGGTCCGCCAGCCTGCATGTCTTCCCATGAGCTCGATGATGGTTACAGATTCTTTATCATACACGTTGGCGTCAAGAACGATCTCGCGGACGGTGGAGGCCACATATTTGGCGGCGCTGCCGTATCCCGGCGTGTGGTCCGTATGACTCAGATCGTTATCGATGGTTTTTGGCTGGCCGATGATACGGATGTCGCTGTCGATGGAAGCGGCATAGCGGGCGAGTTTGCTTACCGTATCCATGGAATCATTACCGCCGATGTATTGGAAATAACCGATATTCATTTCTTTGAATTTATCAAAAAGCGCGGGATAAACCGGATCTTCCAGAGATTCCGGCAGCTTGTAACGGCAGGAACCGAGATAAGCGCCCGGCGTGTACAAAAGCCCGGACAACGCATCGCCCGGAAGGGCTTCATCAAAATCCAGAATCGTGTTGTTTAAAAATCCTTCGATACCATTTTCCATGCCGTATACATGCTCGATGGCATCCGGATGGCGGCGGGCTTCCGCCACAACGCCGTAAAGGCTGCTGTTGATCACGGCCGTGGGACCGCCAGATTGTCCTACAATAAGGTTTTTTCCTGACATAATGTTACTCCTCTTATGTTTTCTATAAAGTCATTATGGTTGCCGCTCATGGTGTATTATCCTGATATGATCTGCCTTTGATTATAAACCACCATATCATTGGATGCAATACAAAGTTGTCTCAAGGATTATAATATCTTATGCTGCGTTTTCCTTTTAGGGACAAAAATATCAATCGTCATGAAGTTCTGTTACCTTTCCCATTCTGTGAATCAGTAACGATAAATATTGCAAATAGATACTGCATAAAACTAATGATAAAAACTACTTGAAAAGCAGTGGTACATAGGTTATAATACGAGTGGAAATGAAATATGATCTTCAGGGCGGGGTGAGATTCCCGACCGGCGGTGATCACAGACGTGTAAGCCCGCGAGCCGAAAGGCAGGATCCGGTGAGATTCCGGGGCCGACGGTATAGTCCGGATGGTAGAAGATATTTTTGTACACATATTTGTGTACACTTTCTTATATGGTGAGATTAAGCCCTGAGATTGGTTGTATAGACAACGGATTTCGGGGCTTTTTATCTTATAGGAAACTTCGTTCCTGATTACGTATTTTTATATATTTTTTGTGAGATATCCATTTTGGAGGAAGAATGATCATGATGCAGGATGAACAATATATGAGAAGAGCCATTGAACTGGCGAAGAGAGGCAGCGGCCATGTGAATCCCAATCCCATGGTAGGTGCGGTGATTGTCAGAGATGGTGAGATTCTTGGCGAAGGATGGCATGAGCAGTACGGGCAGCTGCATGCGGAGAGAAATGCGATCGCTCACGCGAAGGCCGCAGGATATGATCTGGCGGGAAGTACCATTTATGTGACGTTGGAGCCGTGCTGTCATTACGGGAAGACACCGCCGTGTACGGAAGCGATCATAGAGGAAGGTATCCAGAGAGTCGTGGTCGGTTCGGTCGAGCCCACTCCGCTGGTTTCGGGGAAAGGATTAGCTCTGTTGCGTGATCTGGTGATTGAGGTGGTGCGTCATTTTCTGAAAAAGGAATGTGACGCGATAAACGGTGTGTTTTTTCACTATATTAAGACAGGGCTGCCGTATGTCACCATGAAGTACGCTATGACCATGGATGGGAAGATCGCCTGCCACACGGGTGATTCCAAATGGGTGACCGGGGAAGAGGCGAGAGCACATGTACAGAAACTCCGGAATCACTATAAAGGCATCATGGCGGGCATCGGGACGGTGCTGGCCGATGACCCGATGTTAAACTGCCGTCTGGAAGGCGGGCGGGATCCGATCCGGATCATCTGTGATGATCATCTGCGCATTCCTTTGGATGCGAAGCTGGTTCGGACAGCCGGGCAGCAGCCGTTGATTGTGGCCTGTCTGCCAGAAGCCGATGAACATAAGGCCAAACAACTGATCGAACAAAATGTTACGGTACTGCGGATTCCGCGTGAGGGGGCTGCTTCCGGGGATCATGGGCAGAAAACATTTGCCGGAGATCAAGGGTATGGGATGACGAATGTGAATGATTATGTTTCCCGTGAAACCCTGGATTTATCTCTCCTCATGGAGGAACTTGGCCGCAGGAAGATTGACGGGATTCTGCTGGAGGGCGGAGGAACGCTCAACGAGAGCGCGCTGCGAGCGGGAATCGTTTCAAAGGTATATTGTTATATTGCCCCGAAGATATTTGGAGGCGCGGGAGCGAAAACACCGGTGGAAGGCTGTGGTGTCGGACTCGCGAAGGATGGCTGGATGTTTGCGATGACTGGAATGCAGAGGATTGAATCAGATCTTTTGTTGGAATATGATAGAAAAGCATGAAAGGAAACAATGATGTTTACAGGAATTATTGAGGAAGTCGGTACGATAAAAAATATCAAGATGGGAGCGAAATCTGCTGTGATTACGATTCAGGCGGATAAGATTATGGAGGATATTCATCTGGGAGATAGCATCGCCATGAATGGCGTCTGCCTGACGGTGACCTCTTTCGATAAGAACAGTTACAGCGTGGACGTGATGCATGAGACGCTGCGCCGCACGAATCTCGGCGATATGAAGAGCGGCAGCAAGGTGAATCTGGAAAGAGCCATGGCTGCGGATGGACGTTTTGGCGGCCATATCGTGGCGGGTCATATTGATGACCCGGGAACGGTCGTTTCCGTGGAAAAGGATGACAATGCGGTCTGGCTTACGATTCAGACGACGAAAGAGGTACTGAAATACGTTGTAGAGAAAGGCTCCATCGCCATCGACGGTATCAGCCTTACCGTGGCGAGGGTGGATGAGAAGAGTTTTGCGGTTTCCGTGATTCCGCATACAGGGACGCATACGACGTTGTTAGACAAGAAGCCTGGGGATACGGTGAATCTGGAGACGGACATGATCGGGAAATATGTGGAGAAGCTTCTGCATTATGAGGATACCGAAGTGCCGGAGTCAGGGATCACATGGGAATTCCTTCAGGAAAATGGATTTTAGAAAAGAAAATAGTTTTTATAGAGTACGAAGCACGGAGAAATCCGTGGCATCATACCTTTTCAACGATAAATTATGTATCTTTTCACGATAAATAAGGAGGGCATAACATGAAGGACATGGAGATACAGGAATTTGATTTTAATACGGTAGAAGAAGCGATCGAGGATATCAGGCAGGGTAAGATGGTCGTTGTGGTAGACGACGAGGATGTGGAAAATGATGGCGCCCTTATCATGGCCGGTCAGTTTGCAACGCCGGAAGCGGTGAATTTTATGCTGACATACGGAAAAGGAATCATGACCATGCCGATTTCAGAGGAAGTGGCCAGACAGATCGGTGTGGAAGAAATGATCTGGGAGAACCGGGAAAAAAATCTGTCCACAACCTTAGTGTCGCTCGACAGTGTTTCGGCGGAGACGGGTATCTCCGCGGCGGACCGTTCCAAAACAGTGATGGCAGCAGCGTCAGAGACTGCAAAGCCAGGTGATTTTCGGAGACCGGGCAATGTATTTCCTAAAGTGGCATTGCAGGGCGGCACCATGAAGCGCACCGGATTTACAGAAGCGGCAGTGGATCTTTCCATGATGTCAGGACTGCGCCCGGTAGGACTGCGCTGCGGCATCCTCGATGAAAACGGCGCGGTGGCGAAGGTGCCGGAATTGATGGAGTTTTCTAGGAAGCACGGATTAAAAATGATCACCATCGCGGAGATTATCGAATATCGTCGGAGAACTGAAAGCTTTGTGAGCTGCGAGGCCGAAGCGGATTTCCCGACGCATTATGGACATTTTCGCATCTTTGGATATGTTAACAAACTGAACGGGGAACACCATGTGGCTATCGTAAAAGGCAATATCGCGGATGGCAAGCCAGTGCTGTGCCGTGTCCATTCGGAGTGCCTGACCGGGGATGCCCTGGGTTCGCGAAGGTGTGACTGCGGGCAGCAGTACAGAGCTGCCATAAGAATGATCGAGAAGGAAGGACGCGGCGTTCTCGTGTATATGCGCCAGGAAGGCCGGGGAATCGGTCTGATCAATAAACTGAAAGCCTACAAACTTCAGGATCAGGGTATGGATACAGTGGAGGCCAATCTCGCCCTTGGTTTCCCGGAAGATCTCAGGGATTACGGTATCGGCGCGCAGATTCTCGCGGATCTTGGCGTGAAGCAGCTGCGGCTGATCACGAATAATCCGACCAAGGTTGTCGGCCTGTCTGGATACGGCATCGAGGTTGTGGAGCGCGTACCAATCGTCATCGAGCCAAATGAGGATGATATATTCTATCTCAAAACCAAACAGGAGAAAATGGGGCATTATACGAAATATTGATTTGACAAATTGACAGATGGGCCGCGATACGAAATAATGGGTTTTCGCAAGCGTAGTAATGATAGCGAAGCTGACGGATATCCTATTTTGATATCGGGATTTGAAATAAGTCGAATCAATTTAATAAGTTATTTCAGAATTTCCATCGCATTTCATGCAAAGAAGTTCGAAAATATATATCTATCACATTTTAGTCGAAATTCGGCAGACAAGATTTAGGAGGTAAAATAAAATGGGAGTCAATGTAATTGAAGGTAAATTAGTAGGCGGAGAAGAGAAGATCGGCATCGTTTGTTCGAGATTTAATGAATTCATCGTTTCTAAACTTCTCAGCGGAGCACTGGATGGACTGGTTCGTCATGGCGTGAAGGAAGAAAATATCGATGTGGCATGGGTACCGGGGGCATTTGAGACTCCGTTGATCTGTGAGAAAATGGCCAAATCCGGCAAATATGACGCAGTCATCGCATTAGGTGCTGTTATCCGCGGATCGACGACGCATTATGATTACGTTTGCAATGAGGTATCAAAGGGCGTGGCTCAGGTTGGCCTTCAGACGGGTGTTCCGATTCTCTTTGGCGTGGTTACTACGGAAAATATCGAACAGGCCATCGAACGCTCTGGAACCAAAGCTGGAAACAAGGGATATGATTGCGCATTGTCCGCTATTGAGATGATCAACCTGATCAAAGAAATCGAGAAGTAAGCGGTGTGAATGTAATTTTTCCTATTGAATTTTTCAGAGACGTGTATTATACTGTAAAAGCATCGGGAAACGGTGCATTTACACGAATGTATTTTTACAATAATAGCACATTAACAGGAGGAATAGATTATGGCAGCACAGATTTCAAAACAGACATTAATCGGTGAGATGCTTCAGATGGATATCGGAATCGCTTCGATTCTGATGGCAGCAGGAATGCACTGCGTTGGATGCCCGTCATCTGCTATGGAGAGCCTGGAAGAGGCCTGCATGGTTCATGGGATGGACGCAGATCAGGTATTGACCCGTGTCAATGCGTATCTGGCGAATAAAGAAAAAGCGAACTGATCGCAGACCGAATGATTTCGAGGATGAATAATACAGGCTGTCACAGTGAGAACTGTGGCAGCCTGTTTTGTTATCTTTTTCTATCGTGTCTCGTTTAGTTGATTCAAGACCCCCAGTGCATTCTCCGCGAAGACACACTGAAGATGTTCCTTAAAATAAGGCAAAGTCGAGTAGGAAGAAGAAACGGCGGTTCCGTAATCGGATGTAATGGTACAGGCCCGCCGGAAAAGATCCGGGTCGCAGTCGTTTTGAATCAGGGTGAGATAATAAAGACTGTTGGAAGAGTCTTTATAAAGCAGGCTTTCTCCCTTATAAAACGGCGTCAGGAAGCTGCTCAGGCGGATGATCGTGTCGAGATTCGAAAAGGTGTACATCAACAGGCCGTTCTTTTTATGATTGGCCGCCTCCTGTCTCTTTCGAAGAACCTCTTTTTTCGCCTGGGCGATGGCCTGGGTGAAAGGAGCGATCAGGTCGAGAGCCTCATCGGCGGCGCTGCGGGCGGAATTCCTGTCATCATCGTCTGAAGAAGAGTGAAATGGTAAGACTTCATCATCTGCCGAATCGTCAAACGGGAGAATCTCATCGTCAAAATCTGCATCTTCCAGAGCAAGCTCGTCATCGAACAAATCGGAAGGAAAGAGATGATCATCCAGTTCGTCCAGATCGACCGGACTGGAGAAACGGGAGAAACGGGTGTCCAGTTCATCCGGATCTTCAACCTTTGTCACGACAAGAACCAGACAGTCATTGGAGATCGGAATCGCTTCGATCATCAGAGGAATGTTATCCGCGTCAAATCCCAATTCGATGGATGCCTGCTGGATCATGTCTCGAAACAGAGCACGGGCTTTGGCGGAACCGTAAGCTAACTCAGAAAGCCGAAGCTCCCTTTTATCTAAATCAGACTTGCTGAGCGTGCAGCGAATCTGGTTGTCATTCAATCGTTCTAATTTCATGCATTCACTTCCTTTTCACGTAGCAGGGTTACAACGTATTATATTAGAGGATAGTATCCGTCATAGTACAGAGACGATAACGCGTCGTCTCCGCTATAATGGAGATCCTGCCTGACCGTTCGCGGACAGGCTCGAAATATGTGGTGTGTATAGTATAAACATTATTCCCGAAACTGTAAAGTGTTAAAATCAGTTGCTTTGCATTAAATTTGCGTGAAAATTGTGAAATTTTTGTAAATTCTAAAAAATACATTGTAAAAAAATGACAATTATATTATAGTTATAGAACGAGGACGAGAAAATGATAATTTTTATGATAGATTCCCGTGGCAGCAACAGTAACCTGAATAACGAAGGTCTGTGCCCATAGCGGAGATCTGTTGGATACAGTACATCATTAGAGTTTGGTAGAATCAGAAGTGGATCATCACACGATTATTTTCGGGAATACAGGTACTGCATGATCCCCATTGCTACTGCAAAGGCCGCTTTTTCCTGAACATTTTCATCTGCGATCAGCTCGGCCTCGGAAGGATTAGAGAGAAAACAGATCTCGGCGATTACTGTGGGAACCCCATTGTCCCGCAGAAGATAGTAATCGCTGTTGGATTTGATTTCTCTCTTATTTTCTGCTCCGGTAAGGGATGGCAACTGACTTTGAATGTAGGATGCCAGGATTTCGCTGTCGCTGCTGAAAGCCTGATAAAAGACC
>JAJQDO010000148.1 GCA_021202175.1 Clostridiales bacterium
TTTGGAAGTTTCAAAATAGGCGGGGCTAAAAATCGGTATTTTCCGATAGCCCCTTATTTTTTTGTTTCCGCTATACTGTGGGAGGATGTGGGTAAAGCGATATATATGATTTAGGGAACTTTGTACTTTCGAAAAATCATTTATGAAAAGCATGGTGTTTATGAAATGTGAATTTGCAGTAGAAATGCTTATTTCGTGATGCATGAAAAGAAGATTTAGTGAGAGGAGTGAAACAATGCGTTTTTGTTATGCTAGAAAACAGTGTTTGCTGATTCATTTGCCTAAGGAAATCGATCACTGTCAGGCCGAAGAAATCCGCAAGGAATGCGAAACTATGTTTCTTAGAGCATGTATTCGGGATGTCATTTTTGATTTCACGAACACTATATTTATGGACAGTTCCGGAATCGGACTGATCTTGGGGCGGATACGACAGGTCAGTCCTCTGGGAGGGAAGGTATATTTGTTCGGTGGGAGTCTTTTTATCCGGAAAATGTGGGAAATGGCCGGAATTATGGGAAATGTGACAGTATTGGAAACGATGGAAGAGATGAAGGAGGTTTATGAATGAAACGAGATAGGAGCAACCGGATAAAACTAACCTTTTCAAACTGTCCGGAAAATGAGCGGATCGGAAGGATGATGGCAGCCACCTATGCAGCATCGCTCAATCCGACCATGGAAGAATTATCCGATTTTAAAATAGCGGTATCGGAAGCGATTACGAATGCGATTATTCACGCTTATCCTGAGAAGGAAGGGACGATTACCATGATACTGGAGAAAAAGGGAAATGAAGTTGGAGTACATATCATAGACGAAGGGATTGGAATGCAAAATGTCAGGCATTATATGGAACCGATGGTCACGACGATGGACTCACAGGAACATTCCGGCATGGGATTTACATTCATGGAAGCCTTTGCGGACCAGTTGGAAGTCGAAAGCGAGCCAGGAAAAGGAACGACCATCTATCTGTTGAAAAAAATGGGAGGAGAGCATTGGAACGAACCTGTGAATTGATCAGACAGGCAAAAGAAGGCAATCAGGAAGCACGATCCCAATTGGTGGAGGAAAATATGGGGCTGATCTGGAGTGTTGTTCGACGCTTTCAGGGAAGAGGTTATGAAAACGAAGACTTGTTTCAGATTGGAAGTATCGGTCTGTTAAAATGTATCGATCATTTTGAATTGGATCGAGAAGTGAAATTTTCTACCTACGCTGTTCCATTAATCATGGGAGAAATCAAGCGATTCCTCCGTGATGATGGTATGGTTAAGGTGAGTCGCAGTCTGAAGGAGATAAATTACAAAGTGAAAAAAGAGACAGAGAGCTACCAGAAACTGTACAACAGAGATCCTACGATTGGAGAAATATCCGTTGCATTGCAGATAGAAGAAGGAGACATTTTGATGGCTATGGAATCCGCGCAGGAAATCTCATCCTTGCAGCAGGCGATTTATCAAAGCGATGGGGATGCCATCTATCTGGAAGATCGGGTAGAGAGAGAAAGGGATGATATAGAGGAGGCGATGAATCGCATGTATATTGATCAACTGTTAGAGCAGCTGAATGAGAAAGAGAATACATTGATTCGCATGCGTTATTTTCAGAATAAGACACAGGCGGCGGTGGCCAAAGTGTTGGGAATCTCTCAAGTGCAGGTTTCACGGTTAGAAAAAAAGATACTGAAAAACCTGCGGGAGAAGATGTGAATTCACTGCCCCATGAACAGAAGCGATTGATTCATAAAATGATGAATAAATTTAAGAAACAAAAGGGCTGAAATGAAAAAGATATGCTATTATTATGATATGATACAGGAAACACGATAGGAGGATAATTATGATTTCATTTCGTACAGAAAAAGTAACCGATCGAATTACACGGATTTATGCGGTCTGTGGAGAGCTATGCTATCTTGTGGAAGGCGATGACAGAGCGGCACTGATTGATACCGGAAGTGGGTTTGGCAGTCTGCGGCATGCAGTAGAGCAGCTGACAGAGAAACCGTTGCTGGTGCTTCTCACCCATGGACATACGGACCATGCGATGGGAAGTGGGGAATTTATGGATTGTGAGAAATACCTCAGCCATGAGGATGCGTATATTTATGGACCTCATGGAGACTATGATTTTCGCCATAAAGGGATGGCTCTGGCGAAGGAAGGTGTAACCATTGCGGAGGAGGATTATATTCCGACCATTCCATTTTCTTCCTATCTTAATTTAAAAGGTGGAGATCAGTTTGATTTGGGCGGGGAGGTAATTGAAATCTACGATTTCCCGGGGCATACAAAAGGGTCTGTGGTTATGTTGATGAAAAACGCCCGGATACTTTTGCTTGGCGATGCCTGTAATAACAATACCTTTTTGCATGAGTCGTATTCTTTGTCCATTGAGCATTATGAGGAGAGTCTGAAAAAAGCAAGAAATCAATTAGAAGGGAAATATGATCGTATTTTGGCTTCCCATGGAAATGGAGAACTGCCAGTTGATATCATGGATGGAATGATTGCTGTCTGTGAAGATATCAAGGCTGGAAATACAGACGATATTCCGATGGAGTTTCGAGGTGAAATGGGATTGGTTGCAAAAGCGAGGGGACCTGTCGGCAGGATAGATGGAGGTTCGGGAAATATCGTTTACTCCAGGGAACAGATATGGAAGGATGGCAGTCTCTGCCTGCTTCAAGGGAAGTAATCTTGTTCAAGGGAAGCAATGTTATTTAAGGTGAATCATGATATTTAAGATAAGAGATGAAGTTTATTTTTTGTAGAAAAAAGGGGGTTAGCATATGTCACAGGCAAGTGATTCTGTAAGAATGAATTTTGGAAAAGGGGATGACATCCGGGATGCGGGATTGACGACACCGGATACGATCCAGCGTTTTGATGATCTTCGCTATGGTAATGACGCGGATTGTCAGCTGCTGGATGTATATCGTCCCAAGGAAGCGCATGGCGAGGTATTGCCGGTAATCATCAGTGTTCATGGCGGCGGCTGGGTCTATGGGGATAAAGAGCGATATCAGTATTATTGCATGAGTCTGGCAGAGAGGGGATTTTCTGCAGTTACAGGCACCGTTACTTTATAATAAGTTGATGGAATGTCAGGTTCCATGTGAATTCCAGTTTTATGGAGATAAGGACCACGAACTGGGACATGTATTTCATCTGAATGTGAAGTCGGAACTGGCCGGGAAGTGCAATGACGCTCAGTGTGAGTTCTTTCGGAAGTTTCTGTAAAGTCAGAGAAGAATAAGCGGGACGTCAGAATTATTCTGACGTTCTCCACTATAATGATAAGCAATAAAGAGAAGGGATCCAGAGAAAAAGTCTGGTGATATATGATTTTATGAGGGGGAAAAATGAAGACCAGAACGTTTACAGGCACAATGAGTCAGGAAGTGCAAGCCTACGAGAGAACCCATCGTGCTGTAGCACGTAAAGCTGCGGCCGATTCCATCGTATTATTGAAAAATGAAAATAAATTGCTTCCGGTAGCTGTTGATACACCCATCGCATTGTATGGGGCCGGGGCAAGTCATACCATTAAAGGCGGGACTGGATCTGGAGATGTCAATGAGCGCTGCAGTGTAACGATTGTGGAAGGACTGGAACAGGCAGGCTATCAGATTACCACAAAAGACTGGATTGACGACTATGATTCTCAGTTTACGGCAGCAAGAGAACAATGGAGAGACGAGATTTGGAAAGAAGCAGATCTTCTCCCTGGCGCTGGATTGGAGTTGTTTAATGTGTATTCCAGTAAACCATTTTCTTACCCGGCAGGCAATCTGGCCATCGAAAAAACAGAGACTGATATTGCGGTTTATGTGTTGAGTCGTGTGGCTGGTGAAGGAGTGGACCGCTTTGATAAAGAAGGGGACTATTATCTTTCCAAAGAAGAAGCACATTTGATTGAAAATATTTGTACATTATATTCGAATGTTGTTCTGGTGATTAACACCGGTGGCCCGATTGATTTGTCTTTTGTGGAACAATATACATCCATTAAAGCAATTCTGCAGATTTCTCAGTTAGGATGTGAGGGCGGTAATGGGTTTGCGGATGTTTTTTCCGGAAAGGTCGTTCCATCTGGAAAGCTTACGGATACGTGGGCTTATCATTATGAGGATTATCCAAATAGCGCCACGTTTTCTCATAATAACGGGAATGTCGAGAAAGAAGTGTATAACGAAGGTATTTATGTAGGCTATCGTTATTTTGATACCTTTGAAGTGCCGGTGCGTTATGGTTTTGGTTATGGATTAAGTTATACGGATTTTGAAACGAAGGTCATTGGCATTGAGAAGACTGAAAAGGAGAAAAAGACACCGGGGATTGTCGTTAAAATTACCGTGTCTAATATCGGATCGGCTGTTGGCAGGGAAACGGTTCAGGTTTATGTATCCTGTCCGCAGGAGAAGATGGAGAAGGAGTACCGCAGATTGGTTGGATTTGCGAAGACAAAAGAGTTGCAGCCGGGCGAGCGGGAAGAGATGTCAGTCGAATTCAGCACCTATGATATGGCATCTTATTGTGAAATAATTCCGGGATGGCTTTTGGAAAAAGGAATTTATGGGATTTTTGTCAGCAACAGCCTTGAAAGCGCTGCTCTGGCCGGAATGGTTCAGATGGAATCGGATCAGATTTTAATCAGGACGGAACATGTTTGCTCATTACAGGAGAAAGATTTATTGCAGGAGCTGCAGGGACCAAAAGAAAAGGTAATTACGCGTCGGTCTGTCTGGTTAAGCGACACGATGGGACTTCCTTGTATTATTTTTTCAGAGAAAGACTTTTTTACAGAGACGGTTGTTTATGGAAGAGAATATGACCGTATTCCGGACAAGATAAAGAAATTTGTGGATCTCCTGACAGAAGAGCAGTTAGCGAAGCTGGCAACGGGTGATCCGGGGCAGGGCATGCTCGCGACCGTTGGATCTGCTGGTATATCCGTGCCTGGATCTGCGGCGCAGAGCAATGGTTGTGCCAGAGAGCAGGGATTATCGGATATCGTTTTTGCGGATGGGCCGGCTGGACTGCGGCTGAATAAGAACTATTTTGTTAAAGATGGAAGGATTGCCCAGGAGCCTTTTGAAAAAGGCTTGGAGGGAGGATATCTCTGCCGGAATCAGGAAAAGCCAGAGGGGGAGGAGTATTTCCAATATTGTACTGCGTTTCCGGTGGGTACTGCCCTGGCACAGACTTGGGATTTATCATTGGTTGCTGAAGTAGGGAAAGCAGTTGGTGAAGAAATGCAGATGTTTCTTGTCACGTCCTGGCTGGCACCGGGCATGAATATTCACCGAAATCCTCTGTGTGGAAGAAATTTCGAGTATTATTCCGAGGATCCATTGTTGACAGGAAGAATCGCAGCGGCGATGACAAATGGCGTACAGTCTGAAAAAGGCTGTGGTACGACGATTAAGCACTTTGCCTGCAATAATCAGGAGGATAATCGAATGGGCTCTGACTCGATTCTTTCTGAACGTACTCTGCGTGAGATTTATCTGAAAGGATTCGAGATTGCCATTCGGGAATCTCAACCGATGATGATTATGACTAGCTACAATCTGGTTAACGGTGTTCATGCCGCGAACAACTATGATTTGTGCACGAAAATAGCCCGAGATGAATGGGGTTTTTCCGGTTTTATTATGACAGACTGGACGACAACTCACAATGGTCCGGATTGTACAGCAGCAGGTTGTATGCGTGCCGGAAATGATATCGTTATGCCTGGACGCATGGAAGACCAGGAAAATATTCGACAGGAAATCGCGGATGGTACGTTGAACGTCAAAGATTTGAAAACATGTATTTGCCATCTGGTGCGTATTATCTGGCAGTCCAATATGTATGAATAGTATTTCATCAAATGATTTAGATGGAATGACTTTCGCTCCTTCTCGAATTTGCCCGGGAAGGAGCGTTTTTCTTTGTGATTATTTTAAAATAAAACAATTGTTGCTCTTTTTCCAGAAGAGGAGAGGTTCTATTTGTATCTCATTAGGAATAGAAGATTTGTTCCGCTTTCAAAAATAATAAAAGTTTTATTCTGATTCTTTCTCAGAATCGTATGCTTCCACAGTCTCCATCACATAATCCACGAATTTCTGGGCAATGGAGGATAGTTGGTCGCTTTTTCGGTAACAGAGATCGACGGAAACACTGACGGAAGGCGATATATTGGCTATGGCAAAAGGCACCTGGTTCGGGAAATTGCCATCTTCCGGGCGAACCGTCATGATTTCTGTCAAAAGAGCGATGCCCATTCCTTTTGTGACCAGATCGAGGACACTGTCCACACGGTGGCAGAGAAACGCTATCTTAGGCGAGAAACCAACACGATGGCAGGTATCCATAATGAGATTATGTACCGTACTGTTTTCTGCCAGAGCAATAAACGTTTCATCTCGAAGCTGTTCGAGACGGAGCGTTTTTTCGTTGGCCAGAGGATGTTCCCGAGGAAGGATGCAAACCAGGGAATCATCGCAATAATGAATGCTTTCAAAATCAATAGTCCACTGATTCACTTCTGGCATATGGGCAAAAATCACGTCACATTTTCTACTTTTTAATTGCGTGATCAGGTCGTCCGGATCTCCTTCAAAAAGGCGAATCATACTGTCGGGGTATCGTTTTTTGAAGCCGGAGATGACATTGGTGATGCCGTATTTTGCTGTAGTGGCAATGGTTCCGATAGTGACTCGGCCACGAAGGGATTCTATCTCGTTTTCAATCTCTGTAGTGTAATCCGATTCCGCCTGCATGATAATCTTCGCATAGGGTAGAAGCAATTTACCGAAATTGGTCAGCGTGACCTTTCTGGAGGAGCGTTCAAATAGTGAAATGCCTAATTCTTTTTCCATGGTCATGATGTGTTTGGATAGAGTAGACTGTCCCATAAAGAGACGGTCGGCGGCCTCCTGATAATTGGCACAATCGGCCAATACAATAAACTCTCGAAAATAATTTAAATTCATTCGTTAAACCTCACAAAAAAAACACATAAAAATCTGGATTATAATAAAAAATATACAATTCCGTTATGGAATTGATTTTACAGGAAATCGAATTGCTTGTCAATATTGTATAGATT
>JAJQDO010000031.1 GCA_021202175.1 Clostridiales bacterium
TAGCGTAAGTGTGTAGGATGGATAGAGCCATCAGATCCTACATATAATTAACGAATCAAAATTATTATATACAGACCAGTATCATGCGCATATTTTAGATAGCAAAGTGTGCTCCCGCGCAGGAGCCATTGATTACTCCCTGCTTTTAGATGGACTGATGGCAGAACAGGAACAGGGCATTACGATTGACGTGGCTTACCGGTATTTCACTACGGACAGGCGAAGCTTTATTGTAGCCGATACGCCTGGGCATGAAGAATATACGAGAAACATGGCGGTGGGTGCTTCCTTTGCCCAGCTTGCCGTGATTCTCGTGGATGCCAAGCAGGGCGTCCTTATTCAGACCAGAAGGCACAGCCGTATCTGTTCTTTGATGGGGATTCAACATTTTGTATTTGCTGTCAATAAAATGGATCTGGTTGATTACCGTGAAGAATGTTTCCGTGAGATTGAAGAAGACATCGAAGAATTATCAAAGGCTTTGGGCTTAAAAAATGTCGTGGTCATTCCGGTAAGCGCGACAGAGGGAGACAATGTGACGGCACTTTCTGATAACATGCCATGGTATACAGGAAAGGCTCTTTTAGATCATCTGGAAACGGTAGATGTGTCAGAAAGGGAAGAGCAGTCCTTCTACATGCCTGTGCAGCGAGTCTGCCGCCCCAATCATACGTTCCGCGGATTTCAGGGACAGGTGGAAAGCGGCACGTTAAAGATCGGTGATACGATCGTCACTCTGCCAAGTCGGGAAAACGCCAAGGTAAAAAGCCTGCTTCGCGGAGATAAAAATGTGGAACAGATCAGTGCAGGGCAGGCGGTGACGATCCAGCTCGATCGGGAGGTGGATGTCAGCCGTGGGTGCGTGCTGACGGACGATGCCGCTCTTCCCGTAGCAAAATGCTTTACAGCGACATTGCTGTGGATGGATGATGCACCGATGACGGTAAAAAAAGAGTATCTTGTCAAAATTGGCACCAAAAAGATAACAGGATACGTAAAAGATTTGTTGTATAAGATTGATGTAAATACTGGCGAACACGTAGATGCCGCTTCTGTAGAAAAAAATGAACTGGCGGTTTGCAGGATAGAATTGGCTGAAAAAAGCGTATTGGAAATATTCCGTCTGCATAAAACCCTGGGGGAACTGATTCTGATTGATCGGGTAAGCCATATGACCCCTGCCTGCGGTGTCATAGAGAGTATTGATACGGCAGAAGAAAAGCCATATTTTGAAAAGGATGATATTCACATTGGAGGATACATTTTTGAAGAATTTTATTTTGAACTGGAAAATGCCATGATATCAAAAGCGGAAGAAAAAGATAAAACATGGCATGTAGGCGACCAGGTTCCTCTGGAAGGAGACAGCTTTAAATATCCGTATTATTTTGACATCCTTTCTGTGGAAAGCGGCGGCGCCGTGCTGATACGCAACGGAGTCATCCAGGATATCATAAAACTATCGGAATACCAGTTCATGGGCTTCCCGATTCTCGATGAGCGTGGGTTTGCTCTGACAATCAAGAACGATGGACAGTTACAGGGATTTCTTGATCAATTTTCCAAAATAAATGGAGATGAATACTCCGAGTTCCATAATCGCTGGTTCCGCTTTGAAACGTATCGGAAGATCGTCTGCACCGATAACTTCTGGACCATTTGACGATACCAGAGTCAAAAAGTCATGCGCCAGGATATTTACATCCAGATGCATGACCTTTTTGATTGACCCAGACGAGAAAATGAACTTCAAAAGAATAATTAGAGTGCAAAAATCATATCAAAGATGCAGATAATTCCGGTGTCGGTGCATTTTAAAATGGAGAAAAAAATGTCAATTAAAGAAATTGCAGCTCTGGTTGGCGTGTCGCCTGCTACAGTCTCGAGAGTGTTGAATAATCCGTCTTATCGTTGCTCTTCGCCTGAAGTTCGCGATAAAATCTGGCGGACAGCCATCGAGCAGAATTACGTTCCAAATGAAGCTGCGAGAAATCTGAAAAAAGGAATATATGTAAAAAATGACAAGACATTCTATATCAATGTACTGATGACGCGTATGGATGAATCCCAATCCGATCCATTTTTTACAGAAATCCTGAAGGTTGTGGAAAGCGAAATCCATGAAAATATATGTATTTTGTCAAAGGTCTGGTATATGCCTGCTTTTTCCAGTGATCGAGAATGCAGCGCAGCGAATTTTGACAGAATGATTAAAGACATGCTTGGTGAAGTGAAAGGAAGAGGCGACGGTCTGATTATCATTGGAAAATGTAATGCGGAAGCTTTGAAGATATTCAACGAGCGATACCGGGGTGTTGTGTCTATAAACCGGAATTCGACAAATTATAAGACGGACGAAGTGCTTTGTGATGGAAAGAAAATCGTCTCTCTGGCAATGGAACATTTGATTTCGCTTGGACATCAGGATATCGGGTATGTTGGAGAATGCCAGAACGAAGCGAGATACGAAGGATATTTGACGACGCTGCAAAAGCATGGAATAAAATTTAACCCAGCCTATGTGTTTGAGACAAAGCAGACGGAAATGGAGGGATTTGAATGCATGTCCAAGTTGATGCATATGAAAAATCGGCCGACCGGAATATATTGCGCAAACGATATTACAGCCATCGGAATGATTAAATGTATGAATGTCCATAAAAATGTGTATTACCATCCTTCTATCATTTCCAGTGATGATATTGAACAGGCACAGAATATGTCACCTATGCTGACAACCGTCCGGCTGCCGAAAGAAGAAATGGGGAAATTTGCCATACTCTTGTTGCTGGATCGCCTTCGGGGAAAGCATAAAAGCATTATCCGGATGGAACTGGAAGGGAAATTGATGGTTCGGGAAAGCTGCAGCCCGCTGCAGGAGCATTTCTGGTGCGATTATTGTATCTGAAGGAGGGGAAGCAATGAGGGACGCAAGTATTTTAATCAAACCTGCATCGTCCAACTGCAATATGGATTGTGAATATTGTTTTTACAAATGTTTGAGCAGCAACAGGGCGGAATACAGTAAAGGCTTTATGAAGGAAAAAACATTGGAACTTCTTGTAAGGCAGGCAATTGATTACGCTGACCACTCCCTGACCTTTGCTTTCCAGGGCGGTGAACCGACTCTGTGCGGAATAGATTTTTACAGGAAAGCTTTGCTGTTTCAAAAAAAATATAACAAAAAAAATCTCCGCATATTCAATACATTGCAGACAAACGGTCTGCTTATCGATGAAAACTGGGGGAAATTCCTTTCTGAAAATAATTTTCTGGTAGGACTTTCCATGGATGGACCGCGAAAAATTCATGATTGGTATCGGAAAGATCATACTGGCAGAGGCACATTTTACAATCTTATGGAAACGATGGAGATATTTGATCGATATCAGGTGGAATACAATATCCTCTGCGTTGTGACAGCGGAAGCGTCAAAACGAGCTTATTCGCTGTATAAATTTTTCAGGAAACATCATGTTTCCTTCCTGCAGTTCATTCCATGTATGGATGAAAAGAACCGCCTGCGAAAAAACGAAAGTCGGGAAAGCATGGGTGTGAGCACTTCCATTGCGCCATATGAATCAGTTAAATCAATTACTGTAGACATAAATAGTCCCTTCACACCACAACCAGAGCAATATGGTTATTTTCTGTGCGAGCTATTCGATCTTTGGTACGATGATTTCTGTCGTGGGGAAGACGTTGAAATCAGGATGTTTTCTAATCTGGCGCAGATGGCTGCCGGATTCCCCTCAGAAGAATGTGGGATGAGCGGAAAATGCAACTGTTATTTTGTTGTGGAAGGAAACGGGGATGTTTATCCTTGTGATTTTTACTGCGAAGACGCATGGAAGCTTGGAACGATACAGGAATCTTTTGAAAATATGTATCACAGCGAGAAAGCGAGACTATTTGAGGAAAGCTCATGGCACCTTCATGAAAAGTGTCAGAATTGCAGTTATCTGCCTTTATGCAGGGGTGGGTGCCGCAGATGGCGCGAGGCATCTGGAGACAATGAAATTCCATTGCATTATCTTTGCTCTGCTTATCAGATATTTTTCGCGCATACAGAAGAACGAATCAGAAACCTGGGTGACCTGATTCGGCAGCGGATATAAACATAAACAAGGCTGTCCCTTTTATAAAGGGATGGCCTTTTTATAATTGATATTATTTTTGAAAACGATTTCACAAAAACATTCATTTTCCTGAAAAAATCGCATTGATTCCAATAAAAATCTCTGAAAATTTTTAATAAAATTCAAATTCGATTCCCTTTATTTCAACCATAATGAAAACGGTTTCATGTTTTTTCATTGAATCTTTCACGGTTCTGTTTTATAGTCCGAAGTGTTTAAAACGTCAGACGCAAAAAACAAGGGATACACGATATAAAACGTGGTAATTAGCTTTCGTACGCCGGTATTGCCAGCAATAGCGTATATACGGATGAAATGAAAGCTTAAAATTTAATTTAAGATTTAAAATGAAAAAATGAAGGGAGATTTAAAAATGAATTTTAAATTGATTAAGAGAGGATTCAGGAAAAAGAAAATAGAAACCGGTATAGAAAAAAATACAGGCAATAGGAGTTTTGTGCATAGGACAGTGGCATTCATGTTATCTTTATCACTTACCGGACTGTTGCTGGCAGGATGCGGAAGCAGCGGAAGTAGTGAAAGCAGCGAGACTGGTAGTACAAATGAGGCAGTGGAGAATGTGGCTGACAGTTCATCGACAGATTCCGGGGATCTGACGACCCTTCGGATAGGTGTTATGACCGCTGGCCAGGATCATATGATCGTGGCGGTAGGCTTAGAAGAAGGAATATTTGAAAAGTATGGTCTTGATGTGGAATATACTGAGTTTGCTGCTGGAATCAATACGGTAGATGCTATTGTGACAGGACAGGTGGATGTCGGAATGCTGGCGGATTATGCGGCGGTTAACCGTCTGGGCAACACGCAGGATGATACAAATTTACGGATTATCGCACATTTTGCGTCCTCTGCATCATCTAAATTATATGTGAATCCAGATGAAGTAACAGAACTTTCGGATCTTGCTGGTAAAGGATTCGTCACACAGGCCGGCACCGTCTGGGACTATTGGAATGCGAAAACGTACGAGGCGGCGGGAATCGCGGAAGAAGATCAGAACCTGATTAAAGTAGACAGCGGACAAACGGCTGTCGGTGCGGTGATATCTGGAGAGGGCGTTGCGTTTTGGGCATCAGGAACAAATGCGGAAAAATTGGAAGAAGCCGGTATGGAGCCTCTGATGTCTCTGTCAGATCTGGGAATACGGACAGACCAATATTTTATTTCTTCCACGGACTATCTGGCAGAAGACCCGGATACTGTAGCAAAGTTTCTGGAAGCGATAAAAGAAACGCAGGAATGGATGGGGGATAACGAAGAAGAGTCTGCACAGATACTGGAAGATTCCATCGGATATCCTTATGATCAGTTTTTGGAGAATTTTCCGACCTATGTATATTCTGTTGATTTACTATCAGACACGCTGGATTACCTGACGGACATTAAGGATTGGGCATTATCCGCGGGTAATTTCGATAAAGACTATGATGTCAGAGATTTCGTGGATTCCTCTATTGTAAAAGAGTTATATCCAGACCAGGTAGAAGAGTAGAACATGTGAAACATACCAAATGGTATTGGGGCAAAAGCATTTGACCCCTGATACCCAGGGTTCATAAGAAAAAGTGAAGAAACAGAAAGAAAGATGAATAAGGGAAGATAAAGGAGATAAAGAAAATGTCGCAGCAAGACGCGAAATGGAACGATAAGCCCAAAGGTGCAACAAAACATACAAAACAATATCAGCAAACATTTGCAAAATCCCTGAACATTGATTTAGAAAATGCGACAAATGAAGAATTAGAGCTTGCGGCTTCCCATTGTATTTATAAAACCGATAACAAGAAGATTCCGGGGAAATACGGGAAATATGTCTGGAATCTGGAAGAATATCAGTTTTTGAAGGAAGAGGAAGTGCCTGATACGATAAATCCTAGCCTTTGGTTGAATGCGAAAAGCAATTACCAGGCCGGTTTATTTGAAGTAGTAAAAGATAAGATATATCAGGTCAGGGGATATGACCTGGCAAATATTACCTTTGTTCGATCGAAAACAGGATTTATCATCCTTGATACTGGAAGCTGTGTGGAAGGTGCTGCGGCTGCCCTTGAGACTGCGGAAGAAGGACTTCATGAAAATATCCGTGATAACATTCGGGCGGTAATCATCAGCCATTCCCACAGTGACCATTACGGCGGGGTCGGGGCGTTTGTTTCCAGGGAAACGGCCGGTTACGCAGAGGATGGAAAAATTCCCGTCATTGTTCCCGGCGGTTTTGACAAGGAATGTGTCAGTGAATCGGTTTATGCCGGTACGGCGATGCACCGCAGAGGAATATACCAGTTTGCTTCTGGAAAAAAACCAGGCATTCGTTCTGTTGTCTCGGCAGGTCTTGGCTTGTCTGGAAATGCAAGTGCAGGTAATCGGGCATATATTGCCCCGACGATTGAAATAACAAAAGACACATCTGTTTTTATCGATGGATTGGAAGTGGAGTTCCAGCTGACACCGGGAACGGAAGCACCGGCAGAAATGAATAATTACTTCCCGGAATATCGGGCATTCTGGGCAGCGGAAAACTGCACGGCGACGCTGCATAATTTTTATCCGATTCGCGGGGCGAAGGTCAGGGATTCCAGCATATGGGCGGATTTTACCATAGCAGCCCTGGAGCGTTACGGGAATAAAACGGATGTCGTGTTCCAATCACATCACTGGCCTCATTGGAATACGGCAGAACATCCTGCCGCTGTAAAAGATTACTTGAGAAATAGCGCTGTGATTTACAAATACATCCATGATCAGACATTATTCTATGCAAACCAGGGATATACGCCAAACGAAATCGCTCATAAGATCGATATTCCTTCGAAGTTGCTAAAAGCGTGGTATATCCGTCCTTATTATGGAACGGTTGAAGTAAATGCGAAAGCAGTTTATCAGCGGTATCTTGGA
>JAJQDO010000292.1 GCA_021202175.1 Clostridiales bacterium
CTGCCAAACAAAATGCTCAGCGTAAGTTCCCGATGTAGGGAAGAAACCGGGTGTTATTTGTGTTGACGGCAGCTTATGGCAGCAACGATTATGAAGAATATACGGAAGATCCTCTGGGGCAGGTTATCTTTTTTTCGACAGAGGAAATGAGCCTGGAAGATTTCCATTTCTGCTTTGTGCGGGCGGTCCGCGAGCGGGATGAGGAGGCAGTCCCGTTGTTCCGTGATCATGAATAGCTGCTTACGGCGATGAGTAGCGAATTGCTTGATAACATCGTCCAGCCGTTAAAAGATCTGATGAAGGGAGTTTCCATTGGAGCGTAAAGATTTAGACAGGGAGATCGATATGGACAGAGGGAATGTTTCTGATACGGAGGAAACCAGAAAAACAGTAGGCATGCCGCAGAGGTCGAAGGAAGAACTGTTTGAAAAAGGGCATCCGGTGGTGAGGACCTTGCGGGAGATTCCGAATCTGGTGTTCGCTGGACAGGAGGAAGAGCTGCCTGCGGCGGTGATCTCCTTAAAAAAGTTATTTACAAGGAAACAGATGGATAAAAACCATGTCGACTGCCTGGTCCTCTATAAGATCGCCGAGAAGGTGCTGCATATCCTCATGGAATTGTCGCAAAGAGGAATCTGTGCCGGGCTGATTGATATCGCGGATTTTTATGTAAACGTAAATACAGGAGAACTGCAGGTGTATCTGACGCATCCGGAAAGGTTCCAGCTGCTGCATTTCGAACAGGATTATGAATGGTATCCGGAGGATGAGCGGTTATTTGGCGATGTTCGCCTTTTTGACAGGGCGTTGCAGCAGAAGGCGGATCTGCGGCTCCTTTACAAGATATTGGTGGCGAGCACCAAAGGGAATGTGAAGATTCCTCCGAAGCATACCGAGGCGGATTATTCGGAGCTATTTTACCGCACCCTGCCGGATGAATGGAAGCAGATTTTTCAGGAAGGGGCAGCCTGTGATTACGAGGTGATGCGGGAGATGTTCCGTCAGTATATCGAGATGGAAGAATCTTTTGACAAAGAGACCAAAAAACGTCTGGATGATAAGGCGGAGAGAAAGGCGCGCAGGCAGGCGGCTTCCGTGGAAATGGATGCGGACGCGAATGAAAAAACGGTGTTCTGCCTCATCGCGCTTTTGCGAACGGAACTGGAAGAATCCGCCGTCATGAGCAGATTGTTGTATCTTCTGCAGGATGAACTGGAGATTGAGGCCAAAATGGCGCATTTTCATTGCCAGCAGGCGTTTGTATTTGGAAACGGCGCCATAGCGGTAAAGGAGTTTGCAAAATACCCTTCTGGCTTTCGATGCCAGTGTGAACAGAAGATCCGGGAATATTCTGCCGCGGAAGCGCTGCTGATCGCGGTGGACCGGATGGATGACGTCATGCGCGATCACAAAGATTGCGAGTTTCGCCTGTATGTCCTGGCGGATGGCCGTCTGGAAAATGATAAGATGTTTCAGACCGTCATATCCATGATAGAAAAAAAGCAGAAAGAAGGACTGAAGTTCTATTTCCTTGCCGGAGAGGACAGTCGCTGTGAGGCCTGTCAGAAATTAGAGAATCTGATGACGAGTTCAGAAGAAACCTTATACAAACATACCTCAAAGAAAGTCACTTCAATGTTGCCGGACGCAGGCGTTGGATTGGAATGACAGGGTATAGAATAATATAAAGTGCTGAAAGTCTATTTGACAGTATGGACGGGTGAATGATATAAGTGACAAGGACTCAGAATAATATAAAACGCTGAAAGAGTAATGAGAACATTTTTGGAGGATGGATATGTTCATGCGAAGATTACGCCGGTTCCGAGAGGAAACAAGGCGCCAGTACCGGCTCGAGGAAGAAAAACAGATGGAACCGTGGAAGAAGGACGTGATGCGGCTTCATGAACAGGCCGGGAACCTCTTTTATCTGGACGACGCGGAACAGGAAAAGAACAGTCTCCTGCGATATCGCGTGCTGGGAGAAGTCGTGAAGGGAGACATTCGGATTGGCGACAAATTGTATCTTTATGACGGCCAGGGAAATCTTCTCGGCCGGGTGGAGGTCATGACAGATCCCGAGGAGCGTGAGGAAAAGCGTCTGGGCCTTGTGAAGGAGAAAAGAAATAACTTTGTGGTAAAAATACTTGAACTGCATGGGGAGAAAACGGAAACCATGGAAGTAAATGCCTATCAGAGACAGGTTTCGAACCTGTGGAATGTCGTATCTCTGATGGCGGATTACCGGTTGTGATAGCAGGATAAGCTTGTGATCATCAATAAGATATAGTATGTTATTTGGGGAAGATAAAAACGAAGATTTATTTGCAGGGATGGAAAAACTGCAGAGGAAGCTTCGTTTTTGTCGTTTGCTGTAGTGTGTTTCGGAAGCACAAATTACAGACGGAAGATTGGGCTTTGCGCCCATTTACATTTTTTTGTGTTATTATATAATGATGTTAATGACAAGGAAACCATTGATTTACATAACAGATTGATGTGGTGCCTGAATAGGATATGAAATTTATTAAAATAATTTTCTGAATAATATATTACTCTGATATAAAACATATAAATAGAGAAAAGCTGGCAAGAGTATCATACTCAGGCCGGCTTTTTATGCTTTATTTTATTAAAAATTTCAAATTGTAGACAATTTACAGTTTACAATTTCGTCAAATAATTGTAAAATGATATAGAAAATTTGTTATTTTTTCGAAATTTTTCGAAAGAAGAAAGGAGAGACGCAATGAAAAAGAAGTCAAAAGTTCTTGCTTTCATTCTGGCTGCGGCGCTGGCTCTGACAGCGTGTGGCGGTGGAAGCAGCAGTAGCAGCAGTGGAAGTGGTGATGACGGAGCGGATTCGAACGCCATCACAGATCTGGTTACCTTTGAAACCCAGACGCGTGAGATGGAGAATGTATTCATTCTCAACACCGAGATGGCTGCTGACCTGAACGTATTATGTAATACGAATGAGGGCTTGCTGGAGACAGACGCCAAGGGCGAACTGATCCCTGGACTGGCAACCGAATGGGGTACCGAGGATGGTGGCCTGACCTGGACCTTTACTTTAAGAGAAGGAGTAAAGTGGGTTGACGTCAACGGCAATGAGATGGCGGATTGTACGGCACAGGATTTCATCACCGGTCTGGAGTGGGTGATGAACTATTATAAGAACGGTGCGAACAATACCTCCATGCCGACAGCGTTGATCGAGGGAGCCGGCGACTACTATGAGTACACGAAGGGATTGACAGAGGAAGAAGCATATGCGCTGGATACTTCTACATTCCTTGATATGGTAGGCATCGAAGCACCGGATGATTATACTCTGATCTATCATTGTACGGCAGAAGCGCCTTATTTTGATACCGTCTGTGTATCTGCCTGCCTGTATCCGTTATCGGCAGCATTCGTGGAATCGGTTGGCGTGGAGAATGTACTTGCCTCCAATAATGAGACGTTATGGTACAATGGACCTTACACTCTGACAGAGTATATCCAGAATAACTCCAAGACCCTGACGAAGAACCCTCTGTACTGGGATACCGATTGTACCCTCTTTGATACCGTGACGATTCGTATCATCGAGGATACCACCGTTGGATATCAGTTATTTGAGAATGGAGAGATTGACCATATCGATCTTTCGGAAGCAACCTTACGTGAGATTTATGATAATGAGGATAATCAATATCACGATTATCTGGTAGAAAAACGTGCGAGAAAGTATTCTTACCAGATGCATCTGAATTACAACAAGCTGGATGAGAACGGCGATCCGGATGAAAACTGGAATAAAGCGGCGGCCAACGAAGCATTCCGTCTGGCACTGTATTACGGATTGGATTTCACCAATTACTGGGCGAGAACGAATTACGTATATCCGCTTCACTGCGAGAATGTGACCTACACCATGACCGGTCTTCTATATACCTCTGACGGAACAGATTATACGCAGCTGGTAACCGATAAACTGGGCATTCCGGATTCGGATGGCGAGACGCCAAGAAGACTGGATACGGATCTGGCTCAGCAGTATAAGGAACAGGCGATGGAAGAGCTGGCTGCCGAAGGCGTCACCTTCCCGATTGAGATTGATTACTATTTCGTTTCCGGCGATCAGAATGCGTTAGACAGCGCGACAGTTCTGCAGCAGATCTTCTCGGAAAGCCTGGGAGATGATTTCGTTCAGCTGAATCTGAATACTTACGTATCCAGCCAGACCCAGGAGGTTATCACGCCGCATCTGCAGTCCTTTGTTATGAATGGCTGGGGAGCAGACTATGGTGATCCGCAGAACTATCTGGGACAGGAAACGATCGGCGAAGATACGGCGTATTATGCAAATAACTACAGCAATATCAACGACGCGACGGATGAGACCCTCATCGCGACCTATCAGGAATATACCGATCTGGTGAATGCGGCCAATGCGATCACGGACGACCTGGATGCGAGATATGAAGCATATGCGACAGCAGAAGCTTATATGTTAGAACATGCATTGTCCATTCCTACGCAGCTCGAAGTAAGCTGGCAGCTGACCAAGGTGAATGATTACAGCAGATCGAATGCGATGTTCGGTATCCAGAACTATATGTATAAGAACTGGGAGACCTCTGTAGACGCCTATACTACAGCGCAATATGATGAATTCAAAGAGGCTTTTGAAGCAGAATGATCAAATATACCGCGAAGAGGCTGTTTCAGTCTTTACTGACCGTCCTTATCATTGCAACCATCGTCTTTTTGTTGATGCGGCTTTTACCGACCGATTATTTCTTTACCGAAGATCAGTTGATGAAACTGACAGAAGAACAGAAGACAGAACAGTTGCAGGCAGCCGGTTTACTTGATCCTATCGGGCAGCAGCTCGTCCGTTTTTATGGGCAGATTATTCGTCTGGACTTTGGAACGTCCAGACGAATTCAAAGCGGTGTAGCTGTCATCAAGGTCATCGGTTCCAAATTTGCAGTATCTATGAGACTGGGATGTATCTCTCTGGTAATCTCCCTGATCGTGGGTGTATTGCTGGGCATCCTCCAAACTCTTTTTAAAGACCGGATCGTCGATCATGTGGGGACCGCGTATACGATATTCGTCAATGCCGTCCCCAGTCTGGTATCCTATTCTCTGGTGTCATATTTTTGTGCCAAAGTCCTGGGATTGCCTACGTTGTATTCGACCAGAGATCCGGTGACATCCAGTATCGTTCCCATCATCTGTCTGTCCCTGGCCTCCATTGCCAGCTACGCTTTGTGGACGAGACGGTATATGGTGGATGAGCTGAACAAGGATTATATCAAGCTGGCCAGAGTGAAGGGCATGTCCTCCCGGGACATCATGGTAAAACAGGTATTTAAGAATGCATTTGTACCGCTGGTACAGTATATCCCCGCATCCTTCTTAAGCACGATCGGCGGTTCCCTTTTGATGGAGAAGCTCTTCTCCGTGCCGGGAATGGGCCCGCTTCTGACGGACGCCATCTCAAGATACGATACCAGCGTTGTACAGACATTGACGATCATCTATGCCGCCCTTGGAGTCCTGGGCGTCTTCCTCGGAGACATTCTGATGATGTTAGTTGACCCGAGAATCAAGCTGACAGGGAAAGGAGAGACGAGATAATGGAAAAAAAGAATAAGAACGATTTATTTGAATTTGTCGAGTACTCTCCGGAAGCTGCGGAGCGGATCGGTTATTCCGATTATTCCTACTGGGGTTCCGTTTTCCAGAATTTTTTGAAGAAGAAATCGGCCGTGGTGATGACGATCATCTTTTTTGCCGTGGTCATCTTTTCCTTTATCGCGTTGATAATCGGGAAATACGACTATTCCGCTCTGGTGGCGGACAGTTCCCTGGCCTTCACCAAGCCAAACGGGGAGTTCTGGTTTGGAACGGATAACCTGGGCAGGGATTACTGGTGTCAGGTATGGTTCGCGGCGCAGACGTCCATTAAGCTGGCTCTGATCGTGGCCCTCGGCGAATGTGTGGTCGGGGTGACCATCGGCTGCCTGTGGGGTTACGTGCGCTGGCTGGACCGCCCGCTAACCGAGCTTTATAATATCATCAATAACGTACCAATGATTATTTACATGACATTGATCGCCTTGTTGGTCGGCCAGAGTTTTACGATCATGGCAGTTTCCCTGATCTGCTTCGGATGGCTGACGATGGCGAGAAATGTCCGCAACCTGGTGCTGATGTACCGTGACCGGGAATACAACCTTGCTTCCCGGTGTCTGGGTACACCGGTGTGGAGGGTGCTGACCAAGAATATTCTCCCTTATCTGATTAGCATCATCATCTTACGACTGGCTTTGTCCATTCCGTCCACGATCGCGCTGGAATCCACGCTGTCTTATCTGGGACTGGGATTGGATATCAATACACCGTCACTGGGTATTCTCCTTCGAAATGCCCGCAGTTATTTTATGCAGTACCCGTATCTGCTGATTTTCCCGGCGGTCATCGTATCGACGATCACCATCACCTTCTATCTGGTGGGAAATGCATTTTCTGATGCAGCAGATCCGAGAAACCACGTATAGGAATGGAGGAACGTTATGACGAAAGAAAAAGAACCGATCTTATCGGCAAAAGACGTAGAAATCCAGTTCAGTTTGCGTGGAAAGCTGCTGACGGCAATTCGGAAATGTTCCCTGGACCTGTATGAGGGAGAGACGCTGGCCATCGTAGGCGAGTCCGGCTCCGGGAAATCGGTATTTACCAAGTCCTTTCTCGGCATGCTGGACGCGAACGGCAGCATCATCGGTGGTTCTGTCATCTACCGGGGAACGGAAATATCCAAATATAAAACAGAGAAGGAATGGATGACCATTCGTGGTAAGAAGATTGCCATGGTCATGCAGGATCCGATGACTTCACTGAATCCTTTGAAGAAGGTAGGCAAGCAGATTCAGGAAAGTATCGTGCTCAACCAGGGTATCAAGGGTGAAGAGTCAAAGAAGTTGGCACTGGAGAAGTTGAAAAAGGTTGGCATCACGGATACGGAACGCCGGTACAACCTCTCTCCG
>JAJQDO010000121.1 GCA_021202175.1 Clostridiales bacterium
ACTCCTCTGGGTCACCTCCTTCCCCGGCTGGAACCGTCCATTTCCCGATAGCCCCTTTTCGTTCACGACAGTCTGCCCTGTCGGTTCTCATTCTAAAATTCCGGCTCAATCAAGCCATACGTCCTATCCTTCCGCTTATACACTACATTAGCCTCGAAGGTTTCCGCGTTGCGGAACACAAAGAAATTATGCCCGAGCAACTCCATCTGAACGCAAGCTTCTTCCACATCCATCGGCTTAATCGCAAAGCGTTTGCTGCGCGTGATGGTAATCGTCTCATTGCTGTCCACATCTTCCTCAAGGAAATCATCGTTAAATGTTCCGATTCCTTTTCCATGGCTGGAAATCTTCGTCTTATATTTGCGAATCATACGTTCCAGCACATCCACAACCATCTCTATAGACGCATACATATCCGTGCTTGTCTGCTCAGCACGTAAAATATTCCGCTTCATCGGAATCGTCGCTTCCACTGTCTGATTCTCTCTCTGGACACTTAATGTAATCTGTACTTCCGTATCAGGGTTAAAAAATTTATCCAACTTGCTAAACTTGTCATTCACTGCCTGTTTTAAAGAATCAGATACCTCCAGGTTTTTTCCATAAATAATGTAACGCATAGGATCACACTCCTTTTTTTATTTTACATCTCCCATTATACCAACTTATCACGTCCGTTGCAATCAAATAGTACAATTTTCAGAATTTTAATTCTTAATTTATTTAATTTTTTATTATTTAGACTTTTCTCAGAAAATAATTTTTGTATTATTTTGGAAAAAAATTAGAAATCCACAAAACGAATGTTTCATCTTGACGAAACTTTCCACATTTTCTGTCTACACACTTAATTGTGGACAATGTGGATAACTCGGTGGATAACTTGATTTTATCAACGTTTTTTTCCATTTTTTTGTGGATAACCTGCATCATTTGTCCACAGGTATAATTTTACAATCAGCCAACCGGAAAACGGAAGAATATTTTCTGTGCATATTTCACAAACTTTACAAAATATCATGGAAAATATTTGATTTTTTCATTTTCAGAAATTGTCCTCACATGTCCCTTTTTTGTTCTGAATATTCAGTCAATTTGATTTTCTCGAAAATCACGCACATGACTTCGTCATCCACACATCGCCGTGGAAATATTATCGGTTATGATGAGGAAACACTTCCCAAAGAGATAACACAAACCCACCAATCAGAATAAAGAAATCACTGATATTAAACACCAGATGACGCACCGCCTTAACCGGGCACTTCGTAAAGCGAACGAAATCCGACACCGGACCCGTGCGCACCCTGTCAAGCTGATTACTGAGCCCGCCCCCGACGATCATTGCCATGGCGATACCGGCCAGGGAATGTTTTTTCCTCCGTCTCTCGCAAAGCAAAGCCAGCGCCGTGGTGAACACGACAGCACCGTTCGCCGCTTTTACCATCGTCTTTTGTTCCGAAAAGAGTCCTGCTGCCGCCCCATCATTTTCCATCCGGTGAATCTCAATCCCGTGTGGAAGGTTCCATCGGTCCTCACCTTCCAGTTCCTTATCCATAACAGATCTCTTTATGAGGGCATCGCCTCCGATAATCCCCGCGATCAATCCTAAATAAATCAACTTCTTACCTCCTTATGCATATTTTATAATAAACACATCCTTACTGCCCGCAGTGTATGTGGACAATAACGACAAACCTCTGCTTCAAACAGCAATATGTGAAAAGCAAAGACAAACCTCTGCTTCGAACAACAGTATGTGAAAAGCAAAGACAAATCACCTTCCACAAACTACTATATCTATGAAAGGAATGAAAACTCTTGCCGCCAAAAAAAGCCTTTTTATCTGTCAGAGGACTTTCCCACACTTACCACACCGTATCCGGTGAGACAAAGGCTCTGGCAGATATCCATTTTGATCTCTTCCCCGGTGAATTTGCAGCGGTCGTCGGCCCATCTGGCTGCGGGAAATCTACGCTTCTTGATCTGCTCGCCGGATTCATCCCCGTGCAGACAGGATACATCACGTATCCTTCCGCCAGCGGCCGGCCTTCCATCGGATACATGCTGCAAAAAGACCATTTATTAGAATATAGAACTATTTATAAAAATATCATTTTGGGACTGGAAATTCAACACCTGCTTACAACAGAAAATGTAAATTATGTCCGTCGATTGATGGAACAGTACGATATCGCGGATTTCGCCGATGCCTATCCCCGGGAGCTGTCAGGCGGAATGCGCCAGCGGGCCGCTCTCATCCGCACACTGTCCATGCATCCGAATTTCCTGCTGCTTGACGAACCGTTCAGTGCTCTCGATTACCAGACAAGGCTGGATGTCTCCGGCGATATCGGAAATATCATCCGCGACCAGCAAATCACCGCTCTGCTGGTCACCCACGATCTGTCGGAAGCCATCAGCATCGCCGACCGTATCCTTATTCTCGGAAAACGGCCAGGCTCTATCCGCTCCATTCTTCCCATTGATTTTGAGACAACGTCCCGGCCTTCCCCACAGGAAGCCCGGCTGCACCCGAAATTTCAAAAATATTTCGATCAGATATGGAAGGAGCTGAAACGCGATGAAGAATAATACCTTAAAGACTCATCAGAACTGTTTATGGAATACAATAGGAGGAGTTGAGACGTGATGAAACATGATAACAGCAAAGACCAACAGCTCTATATCAGGCGATTGGAACAGCATCGCAAAATGGTCCTGTTCATCCAGGTATTTTTGCTCATAACTTTTATCGCGGCCTGGGAAATCTGTTCTGACCTGGGATGGATCAATTCGTTCATCTTCAGCAGTCCCTCCCGGATGATTCAAAGCGGTATCGCATTATGGCAAAGCGGAAATCTGCCTATGCACATCGGTATCACCCTGGCGGAAACCTTCGGAAGCTTCCTCCTGGTCGCCGCCTTCACCATACTGACTGCCATTTTGCTCTGGTGGAACCAGACCTGCAGCGAAATACTGGAACCTTACCTGGTCGTCCTCAACAGTTTGCCCAAGTCAGCCATGGCGCCCATCTTCATCGTCTGGCTCGGCAACAACATGAAAACGATCATCGTGACATCCATCTCCGTGGCAATCTTCGGCAGCATCCTGAATCTGTTTACGAACTTTCGTTCCACGGACCCCGACAAGATCAAACTGATCATGACACTTCACGGAAACCGCCTGGATTGTCTGGCAAAAGTTGTGATTCCTATGAACCTTCCTGCCATTTTGAGTATCCTGAAAACGGATATCGGCCTCTGCCTGATCGGCGTGGTCATCGGTGAATTCCTGGCCGCCAGACAGGGCCTCGGTTACCTGATCATCTACGGCTCCCAGGTATTTAAGATGGACTGGGTCATGTTGTCCATCGTCCTGCTCTGCCTGATTGCCGTAGTTCTATACCAGTGTATCGCCCGCCTGGAGAAACATTTTTTATAAAATGAATCATGCCTTGAAGAAATATAAAGCAGGGAGACTGCCACAACTGACAGCCTCCCTGAAAAGTGTATCTATTCTAATGGAAAGGATATCGCGAAATCTGCTTCGACTACAGGCGATAACAAACCTTGCCCGGATTCAGAATCATCTTCGGGTCAAACACCCTCTTGATGCCTTCCATGAGCGCCATGTTGGTCTCTCCTACAGAATCAACCAGATATTTGATCTTGCCGGAACCAATCCCGTGCTCACCAGAAACGAGTCCGCCCACGTCCGTCGCTTCTTTATAAATGATACCGAAGAACTTATCGACACGTCTCTTGAATTCGTCTTCCTCCAGATCATTAGAGCACTGGTAAATGTGCAGGTTTCCGTCGCCGGCATGTCCGAAGGACTTGATCGTCAATCCGCACTCCTCGCCGGTCTTATTGACAAACTTCAGATAATCCGCGATCTTATTAATCGGAACAACCACGTCACACTCGTCAAGGAGCTTCGTCTCTTCCATGATGGCTTCCAGGAACGAAGAACGCGCTGCCCAGGCATCCTTGATCTTAGCAGGCGTATCCGCCACAAGAACATCCATCGCACCGGCTTCCAATACCAACTCTGCTGCCTGCTCTACGAGGGCATCCACTTCCTCTTCCGAATTACCATCTAAAGTAATCAACAGATAAGCACCCACTTCCTGTCCGGCCAGTTCCTTCGGAAAAACTGCCTTGCCGATATATCGTTCCGAAGCAAGGATGATCTCTCTTTCCATGAACTCGATCGCCTGCGGATCCATATGTGCCATCTTAAACTTCGGCACGGTGGAAAGCGCTGTGTTCAGATCCTCATAAGGGATGATCAGGGAGACAACCGTATTTGGAGCCGGGATGATCTTTAAAGTCAGCTCTGTGATGATACCCAGAGTGCCTTCGGAGCCGATCATCAGGTTCAGCAAAGAGTATCCGGAAGAAGTCTTAGAAACCGTCGCGCCAAAATGCGTAATCTCACCGGTAGGTAAAACAACAGTCATCGCTCTCGCATAATCACGGGTAGCGCCATATTTTACCGCACGCATACCACCGGCGTTTGTCGCTACATTTCCTCCGACACAGGCAAATTTCTCACCTGGATCCGGCGGGTATAACATGCCTCTGGAAGAACAGTCCTCCGCCAGATCGTTGAGCAGGACACCTGCCTGGATATTTACCACGAAGTTCTCCATATCATAGGACAAAATCTGATTCATTCTGATGAGGTCGATCAGCACACCGCCATACAGCGGAACAGCGCCGCCAGCCAGGCCGGTTCCCGCGCCACGAGGGGTCACCGGAATATTATTCTCATAGCAGATCTTTACCACCGCTGCCACCTCTTCCGTGGTCCGCGGCTGCACCGCCAGATCCGGCATTCTGGTACCGTAGATCGGCATCTCATCCTTGGCGTAATCCTCATTAATATCAGCGCCTGTCGTCACATGATCGGAAACCGCCTTAATCTGTTCAATAATCTCATCGGTCAATTGATTATACATTTTGCTACCTCCTTATATTTATGATATATTTTATAATGCATTTTATTAATTATATTAACACATCTTTCTATCAAAATCTTCATACTCATACGGATATTACCGTTCTCCATGTTGGGAATCCCGTTTTTGTCTGAAAATCTCCATATCCATATGGAAATTACAGTCCCTTCCCGGACAGAGTGACCGTGCCGGGCAAAAATGTCCATACTCATATAGAAATTACAGTCCCATCAGTGATCCGACATAGCAGATGACTCCCGCGATAACGACGTACAGAAGACAATATTTAAATACCGTGCCTAAAATCTTACTTTCCGATCCCACGGCATTAATCGCGCCCGCTCCGATGGCAATACCCTGCGGACAAATCATCTTGCCGATTCCGGCTCCCATGACATTCGCCGCTGCCATCCACGAAGGATTCAAGCCTAACGTAGCCGCCGTCTCCGTCTGCAGACCGCCAAACAGAACACAAGTCGATGTCCCCGAGCCTGTGACAAATGCGCCAATCACGCCGATCAACGGTGCAAACAACGGATAGAAGAAACCCGTCACTACAACCAGCAAGTTCGCGATATCTGAAATCATACCACTGTAACTCATGATCTTCGCCGTCGCCATGACTGAACAGATCGTCAATATCGTCTTCCAATACTTTTTCAGCGTCTCCACCAGAACACGACCCATCGTCCCCACCGATGCCTTCTGAATGAATCCTCCGATAATCGCCGCAATGAAAATGATGACACCCGGCGTATTGATCCAGCTAAAAGTCAACGTACTTCCACCTTCTCCGGCATATACGATAACCGATGTCTTAATCCCCGCAATCAGGTTATGAATCGGCGGGCACAGTGTCGATGTGGCAAGCAGCAGGACAAAAATCAGGATAAACGGGCTCCAGGCCTTCACGCCTTCGCTGACCGTCATCGCTTCTCCCTTGTCGTCTTCTATCTTATCAATACAATACTCCTCATCCGGATTCTTATTAAAAATCCTCGCTGCAATGATGATGCAGACCATGGCACAGATCGAACCAAGAATATCCGGCAACTCCGGTCCCAAAACCTGGGCTGCCACATACCACGGAATCACAAAAGAAAGAGTGGCGACCAATGTCGTCGGAATCATGCCTTTGAGCGCCTTAATCCCTTTACCGCAAATACATACCATAAAAAATGGTGAGAGAAATGTCAGAATACACTGAATCAACGCGACATCTCCCGATAAAGCCAGCACGTCCAATCCTGTCACAGACGACAGAGTCACCGTAGGCACGCCGACCGAGCCAAATCCTGTCGGTGTCGAGTTGACAACCAGGCAGGCTACAACCGCCGCCATGGGATCCAGGCCGATCCCTGTAAGCATGGATGCCGGAATCGCTACCGCCGTTCCAAATCCAGCCATCCCTTCCATGAAGCAGCCGAATCCCCAGCCAATCAGCAGTGACAACACCCTCTTGTCCGGCGAAACGCTGGCCAGCATTTTCTTGATCAAATCCATAGCACCGGTCTCTAACGTCAGATTATACGTAAAGAGCGCTGCTATGATGACCAGACAGATCGGCCAGAGGGCATTCAAAATCCCTTCCAGCGTAGCGGATAACGTCCAAACGAAGTTCAGCTTCCAGTACCCCACTGCCAATACAATCGTAACCAACAACGCAATCACACACGCCTTGTGTCCGGCCATCTTCAATCCACTGAGCGCGACAATCAGCCAGATGATTGGAAGCATGGCCAGAACAAATTTTACAACTAACACAAAAATCTCTCCCTTCTCCTAAAAGTTTGTTATAAAATCTACAATTGGGTTATCCAATCAGCATGTATTTACTATAGCATAGTAGCCAGAAAATGCTACTATTTTTTTCAATTTTTATTCATAATTATATCTTTGTCTTTTTTGCGTTATCCATTGAATGAGGAAATAAATGATTTTTTAGAAAAATATTCGATGTTTGCTTTATTATTTCTATAATTCGGTAGAAATTGAGCAGTCCAATTTTAATCTCATTATTTGCGATATATTCTGACCTTTTTTTGTATTCGATTCTTTTTTGGATTAT
>JAJQDO010000309.1:0-30934 GCA_021202175.1 Clostridiales bacterium
TGCTCAAAAGATGGAGCAGACAAGGAAACGATAAGCTACTATATCGACGATATGCGTGGGCGGGGCTGTGGGGCGATCCTGAAAGAAAGCTTCTTTGCCGTACTTGCGCCGATTATTATTTTGGGAAGCATTTACAGCGGTGTCGCTTCGCCGACCGAGGCAGCGGTTATCTCTGTATTTTATGCTTTGCTGATCAGCCTCGTTTTATACCGGGAGATTAAATTAAGGGATTGCTATAAGCTGTTTGTGGAAGCTGTCGGAACGTATGCGCCGATCCTTTTTATCATGGCAGCAGCCATTGCGTTTTCCAGAGTGTTGACGTTAATGCAGGTACCACAGTCCGTCAGTGCATGGATCATCACTAATTTTACCAATAAGATTGCTGTACTCCTTGTCATAAATGTATTTCTTCTGATTGTGGGGATGGTCATGGATACCACGCCCGCGATTCTGATTCTGACGCCGATTCTCCTTCCGATTGTGGAGAGCTTTGGAATGGATGGCATTCATTTCGGTGTGATGATGGTGGTGAATCTGGCCATCGGATATGTGACGCCGCCAATCGGGGTTAATCTGTTTGTGGCAAGTTCCATGATGGAGATTCCGGTCATGGATATTGCGAAAAAGGCGATGCCTTTGATTGGGCTGTTTATCATCGCCTTGCTTTTGATTACTTTTGTCCCGCAGATTAGCCTGATATTGATTTAGCAGGATGGATGGAGGTACACGTTATGATGAGATTATTAAAACGATGGAGTCTGGCAGCGGTGCTGGCATGCATTTGCGTGTTAGGAACTTCCTGCGGAAACAGCGATGGAGGACAGACGTATGCCTGGCCACTGGCAACCTGCAGTTCCGGGGATACCGTTACCAATGTGTTTGCCCAGACATTTGCAGATTATGTGTCTGAACTCAGCGATGGAGAGATGCGAATTCAGGTATATACAGATAGTACGCTCGGCACGGATACGGAATTGATGGAGACTTGTGAGGATGGCGATATCCCCTTTGTTGTGCAGTCTCCTTCGCCACAGGTAAGTTATATGCCGGAATTATGCGTGTTTGATACGCCATGTGTCTTTTCTACTGTGGAGGAAGTGCGGGCGAATCTGGACAATGAAGAACTAATGGATAGTATTAAGGAGATTTATACTGCATCTGGATATCGATTGCTCGGCATGACAGACCAGGGATTTCGCGTGATGACGATGAATAAGGAGTATACGAGCCTTGACTCCCTCGCGGGGCAGAAGATCCGTGTCATGGAGAATAAATTCCATATTCAGTTCTGGAAATGTGTCAGTGCGAATCCGACCCCTATGACTTTTTCTGAGGTATACATCGGATTACAGCAGGGAACGATCGACGCGCAGGAGAATGCACTGCCGCTGATTGTATCGGCAAAATTATATGAGCAGCAGAAATATCTGATCGAGACCAATGCGGTTCCTGATTATATCACGTTGATCGCCAGTGATAAATTTATGTCCGGGCTTACGGAGGAGCAGCAGGAAATCATTAACACGGCAGCGGAAATGGCACAGCAGGACGCCTATGTGATCTCCGATGAAAAAGGAGAAGAGTCCATGGAATATCTTGCGGATGCGGGAATCGAAATCATCACGCCGTCAGAGGAAGACTACGCGGAGATGAAGGAGCTGTCTCAGCCGGTATGGGAGAGCATAGAAGAGCAGTGTGGTAGCGAGTTGTTTGCGGCTTATACGGCGATTGCGGAGGAATGATTCTACTTTGAAAGAACTGGTATGTATTTGTGACATCGGTTCTTGCACCGATGATCGGAGCGCTGGCGGCATGTATTTTGGCTATGATAATATATTAGGATGATTTATATTGTTCACATATGCTGTGAACGGTATAAAATGATTGGTAACATAACTGTTCTCTGCTTGAAAAATAGTAGGGAAGATGTTAATAATAGGATGGTCTTAATAAAGAAGAGGAGATAGAATTATGGCAGAAAGAATTACAGGACATACAGAATTAATCGGTTTGATGGCATATCCGATTCGCCATTCCAGTTCACCGGCCATGCACAATGAAGCGTTTGCTTATCTTGGCTTGGATTATGCTTACCTGGCTTTTGAAGTAGACAATGATACGCTGGAAGACGCCATCACAGGGATGAAAGCTTTAAAAATGGTAGGGTCGAATGTTTCTATGCCGAATAAAACTGTAGTTCATAAATATCTGGATGAACTGTCTCCGGCAGCGGAACTTTGCGGTGCGGTAAATACCATCGTCAATGATAACGGCAAATTGATCGGACATATTACGGACGGAACCGGATACATGCAGTCGCTGAAGGATTATGACATCGATGTCATTGGAAAGAAGATGACCATCGTCGGTGCCGGTGGTGCTGCAACAGCGATTCAGATTCAGGCAGCACTTGACGGTGTGAAGGAAATGTCTATCTTTAATATTAAGGATAAGTTCTGGGGCAATGCAGAGGAAACTGTGGAAAAGATAAATACGAAAACGGATTGTAAGGCAACGCTCTATGATCTTGCTGATCTGGATACTTTACGGAAAGAGATTAATGATTCTTATCTCTTTGCGAATGCTTCGGGTGCCGGGATGAAACCGTTAGAGGATGTCGCGGCGATTCCAGATACCTCTTTCCTGAGACCAGACCTTATCGTGACGGATACCGTATATTCTCCGGCAGAGACCAAGCTTTTGAAGATGGCAAAAGAAGTCGGATGTAAGAGGATGAACGGCTTTGGCATGATGCTGTTCCAGGGAGCGGCAGCTTTTAAACTGTGGACAGGACAGGATATGCCGATTGAGCATATGAAAGAAGTTCTGGGAATCAAATACGAATAGAATCTGGAGTAGTGGAGTAAAAAAACCGTTACTGTTCATGCATATTGTATACAGTTACGAAGGATATAAGAGTCAAAGATCAGGAGAACAACCCGATGAGGGCAAACTATGGTTTTTGACTCTTATGCGAATAAAAATTCGAAATATAGTAAGGAGGAAAACGAACAGGAGGTCATGATGAATCCGGTTGAAGTGAGAAATGTAAAAATAGGTGAGGGCATTCCGAAGATTTGTGTTCCCATCGTTGGCGTGACCAAGGAAGAAATCATCAGGGAAGCTCGTACTTTTGAGAATATACCAGTGGATGTCGTGGAATGGCGTGTTGACTGGTTTGAAGATGTATTTGATGTAGAAAAGGTGAAGGATGCCCTGGCGTCTCTTCGTGAAGTTTTACAGGATACACCGATTCTTTTTACTTTCCGTACGGCAAAGGAAGGTGGAGAAAAAGCAATTGATCCAGAAACCTATGCAAATCTGAACAAAGAAATCGCCAAAACAGGCAATGTGGATCTGGTTGATGTGGAAGCATTTACCGGGGATGAGATTGTCAAGGATATCATCGATAGCGTTCACGCAGTCGGTGTGAAGGTTGTTGCTTCCAATCATGATTTTGATAAGACACCAGGTAAGGACGATATCGTTGGACGTCTGCGCAAAATGCAGGATCTGGGAGCGGACATTCCGAAAATCGCGGTGATGCCGCAGAACAAGGCGGATGTGCTTGTACTTTTATCTGCTACGGAAGAAATGACCCGGTTATATGCCGATCGACCGATTATCACCATGTCCATGGCTGGAACCGGCGTAATCAGCCGTCTGTGCGGAGAAGTGTTTGGTTCCGCGCTGACCTTTGGGGCAGCAGGGAAAGCTTCAGCGCCGGGACAGATGGGCGTGGAAGACCTGAATACGGTGTTGCAGCTGTTGCATAAGAGTTTGTAAAAGTCAGGATATGCTGTAGAATAGACGAAACACAAAACCTTAATATGGTATAGTAACGGCAATTTTTTCGTTCACTATAAAACGATGGCCGGCAGAGGATATCTCTCTGTCGGCTTAATTTTATTTATCAAAGTGTATGCATGTGTAATATAATTTTCCAGGATTTTAATGAATCTGTGATTTGTAGTCAGGGACAAAAATACATTGTTGTTCCACAAAAGATACCTTTGCTTAAAAAGAGTTTTGTAGTATAATAAAACACAATAAAGATTTAAAGGAGTAAAGTACTATGGGAGACATTAAGAAGAATCAGAAAAACTTTATCATCGCGCTGATTGCAGGGGTATTGATTTACTTTTTCCTGCCTGCGGCGAATGGGCTGACAGATCTCGGCGTGAAGATGCTGGCAGTATTTTTGCCGACGATTTATCTGTGGCTGACTTGTGGGACGGGTTGGACTTCGCTGTTTAGTGTGACAGTAGCTGTCATGCTCGGTGTTTATGCGGGTTCCAGCGCTTACGCAACTTTATGGGGAAATATCTGTGCGGCAGCGGTGATTCCATTTTTGATGGTAGCCTCTGTGATGCAGGAAAACGGTGCTTTCGAGTGGATTGTAAAATGGATTATCTCCAGGAAGTTTATTCATGGAAGACCTACGCTGTTTTTGATTATGTTCACGATTGCGGAGGTAATCATTTCTATCTTTACAGCACCGCAGGTTGTAGCTGTACTGTTTTTTTCAGCTTCTTGGTGAAGTGACGACATCCATCGGTTACACGAAGGAGGATGGATTCTATAAATCCCAGGGTTTGATGGTCGGCTGGCTGGCGCAGACGTGTGATGGTGTTCTCATCTGGGGTCGTCCTTATGTATTGACGATGGTGGCTCTGGTGGCTGGCCTTGGATATGCCAACTTTACGGCAATGACGTATCTGAAGGTTGCAGGCATCTATTTGCTTTGTGCGGTAGTGATTGCTATTTTGATTGTTAAGTTGGTGATGCGCCCGGATGTTTCAAAGTTTGAGAATTTTGATGACGCGGCTATGAGAGAAGACCTTAAGAAAAATCCGATTTCCAAACAGGGTAAGATCGCCATTATCGGTATGGTCATTATTCTGATCTGCTATGTGCTGGCATATTGCAGTTTTCTGGGTGGAATCGCCGATTATTTCACGAACATTACGATTGCGGCCTCCGTTACGTTAGTGTGCGCTTTGCTTTGCATTATCAGTGTGGATGGGAAACCAGTTATGGATTTAAATAAGGCGGCTTCAAAAGTTCCGTGGAGTATGATTATCTTCCTGGGAGCGATCATGTTCTATGCAGGAGCTGTCGGTGGAGATGACTATGGTATCTCCGTTTGTCTGCAGAATCTGTTAGGACCGGTTGTGGCAAGGATTCCGGTTATGGTTGCGATGATTATCGGTCTTGTTTTGGCCAGCGTGATCACGAACTTCTGTTCCAATACGGTAGCAGGTGTTGTTGTGTGTTCCAGTTTTGTTCCGGCGATTATGGCAATCCCGGGTGTCAATCAGGCACAGGTTCTCGCTTTTGCCTGTGGTGCCATCGCCATCTGTGGTACGGCCATCTGTACACTGAGTGCCTGCCCGACCATGGGTATCGTGTACTCGGATATCGGTTTGTCTTATAAAGGAACGGCAAAGTATAGTGTACTTATGTGCGCGTGTATGATTATTGTCGCCATTATTTTGATTCCGATTGGAAGTGTATTGCTGGCAGGGAATGTATAAAGGGAATGTATAAAAATGATTCGTGTGAAAAATACATTTTCATGAATCGGTTAGCAGAAAGTATTCAGGTAATATGCTGGGTGTAAGTTGAAAATGAAAGGGAAATAAGGCGTAGGATATCCTGCGCCTTAAAAGGTATTATTATGAAGAATATGATGAAAAAGATGCCAGAAGTGACGTTAGTTCCGAGGACAGAGGATTCCATCCCCTGGGAAGCTGCAGACCGGCAGCTGGTTCCGACGGATTTGAAGCGGTACGGTTACGTAGAAGAAGAATATTTCTTTTCCGGAGGGGCAGATCTCTACACATTAAAGGGAAATCATGCGGAAGTGAAGATGCAGGATGTTCCGTATACGAACCGTTTTCTTGTTCGGCGACCGGCTGATCCAGAAGCGTTTAGCGGGAATATCGTGATAGAATTATTGAATTCCACGAATACCTGGGATGTATCGCCCATGTGGTGCATGGTATGGCCGAAGATGCTCGAAGATGGAGATATTTTTGTGGGCGTGACGGTGCGTTCCATCTGTGCCCGCAGTCTAAAACAGTATGATGCGAAGCGATATGCGCCTTTGAACTGGAAGAGTCCGAATCCGGAGCCGATTGACAAGAATGTTCCTAACTGGAGTCCAGACGCTTTGTTGCGGGGACATCTCCTGGAGGATTGCGAGGATGGACTGGTTTGGGATATGTTGACGCAGCTGGGTGATTATCTGAAGAGTGAGGAATGGGAAGGTATCATTGGAGCTCCGGTGAGTCATCTTTATGTGATGGGCTGTTCTCAATCCGGAATGTATGCATCGACTTATGTGAATTTCTTCCATGAAACAGACAGACCTTCGCCGGTTGAACCGCCTTTTGATGGATATCTTACGTATTCCGGCGAGATTATGCTGGCTTTAAATCAGCAGGAGGAAGCTCCGGATCTGCACGATGAGATTCAGATTACCAAAAATTGTCCTGTGCCTTTTATTCGTATGATGAGCCAGTGGGAGTTCCGGGATTTCACGGGACGCCTTTATCATAGAAGACCGGATAGTGACGAGCCGGGTGATCGTTTCCGACTTTACGAGATTGCCGGCCATTGCCACAACGCTTTTACCGGTGCCTTCTATCGTCCGGGCTATGAGGAGATGCGACAGTTTGGAAAGCAGGCGGCGTTGCCGCCGGTGGATTTGCCGACACTTCCTTTGGAGATGGTTGTTAGCCAGGCGCTTCGTAATCTGGATGTCTGGGCCAGTGGTGGAGCAGCACCACCACGCGCGCCGGGATGGATTGCAGTGGATGAAGACGGGCAGGCCGTTGTAGACGAGTATGGTAACGGTGTGGGCGGTTTCCGTTTCCCACAGATGGATGTACCGACGGGAAGTTATCTTCTCGGAAATGGTGGGAATGCTCAGAATGGAAAGTTTGTGCCGTTTTCTGCTGAAAAGCTTCGGGAGTTGTATCCAAGTCGTCAGGATTATCTGGATAAGGTATTTGCAGCGATTGATAAATTGGTTGATCAACGTTTTATCTCCGTGCCTGATGGTGATTGGATGAAGTATGATATATTGAAAACACCTTTGCCGTTGGAATGATGTTTGTATGATTTTTGACTCTTATATTCATGGTACAAGTTTAGTAGTTACAAGATGTTTAGTGAGAAGAAGGTGATTTAGTGAAAAAAAAGAGGATGCCAATAGGCATTGATAATTTCTCAAGTATTATCACACAGGGATTTTATTATGTTGATAAGACCGGGATGATAAAAGAACTTCTGGATAATTGGGGGCAGGTGAACCTTTTTACTCGTCCACGTCGATTTGGCAAAAGTCTGAATATGAGTATGCTGCAGCATTTTTTTGAAATCGGAACAAATATCAGTTTGTTTGAAGGACTGGAGATATCAAAGGAAACGAATTTATGTGATGCATTTATGGGAAAGTTTCCAGTCATTTCGATTACGTTAAAGCAAGTGGCGGGGAGGACATATCAGAGAGCAGAAGACAATATCAAGAATATCCTTAAGTTAGAAGCCAGGCGTTTTCCATTTTTGCTGGAAAGTGACAGGTTAGATGAAGAAGATAAAGAGGAACTTCGAGAATTAAGAAGTGGAAAAAGCCTTGTAGATAGCAGTCTTTACAGTCTCTCTCGTCTATTATGTAAACATTATGGAAAAAGGGTAATCATTCTTATTGATGAATATGACGCCCCACTACAGAGAGCGTATGAAAATGGTTATTATGATGATATGGTTAAGCTCATCCGCCAGATTTTTGGTTATGCATTGAAATCGAATGAGTTCCTCTATTTTAGTGTTTTGACTGGCTGTATGCGGATATCTAAAGAGAGTATTTTCTCAGATTTGAATAACCCCGTTATTCATTCTATCAGTGATGAGCAGTTTGACGAATGGTTTGGCTTTACGAATGCTGAAATGGTTCGAATGCTGGAAGACCTCGATTTACTGGAGTATTATGAGATTACAAGAGAATGGTACGATGGATATCGATTTGGACAACAGGATGTTTATTGTCCCTGGGATGCTATCAACTGGTGTAATCAACTGTTAAACACTTCGGATCGTGTCCCGCAAAACTTTTGGGTGAATTCTGGAGGAACCGATGTGATTCGTCAATTTGCCGAACAGGCAGACAGTATGACCAGAGATCAGATTGGTGAGTTAATAGAAGGAAAAACTGTTCGCAAGAAGCTGACACAGGAACTGACATACAGAGATATGATGGATCAACCGGAAAACATATGGAGTATTCTATATACTGCGGGTTATCTGACATATCGAAAACGTTTTGACGATGGAAGCTATGAGCTGCGTATACCTAATCGTGAAGTGAAAAATATTTTTATTGCCAAGGTAGATGCCTGGTTTGCTGCCAGAGTGCTTGAGGATGAGGATGGTCTGCAGGAGTTCTTTTCAGCATTTGTTGCAGGAGATGCCGAGGCACTTGAAGATTGTCTGAATTATCATTTGGGAGAATCTGTCAGCTATCTGGACGGTGGAAATTATGAGGATAAGGAAACCTTTTATCATGGGTTGCTTCTTGGAATGCTAAACAGCAGAAGAGGCTGGGAGATTAAATCAAATCGTGAAGCAGGAAAGGGCAGACCGGATATCGTGGCTTTTCATCTTCGTAAAAAAGATGCATATATAATCGAAGTGAAATACGCAAAAGAAGAAAGCGATTTGGAGGCGGAAGCAAAGGATGCCCTGGAACAAATTGACAGACAACTGTATGATCAATATTTCAGTACAAGAAAGGCAAAGTCGGTCATACACTACGGGATAGCATTTTGTAAAAAAATGTGCAAAGTATTGACAGAGTAAATTGGCATATTTTTTATCGATTGGATGATATCCTGTTATACCCAGATTGCATATGGATGGGATATAACGGGGTATCATTTTCTTGGTAATTACTCTTGCCTTAGTGCTTCTCGTCAATCCTGTCAAGGGAGTGTGGATTGAAATATACACTCGAATCATTAAAATTTGTTACATATTTATTAAATTTTCCCGTGCATTTTTTAAATTTCTGTGTTATTATAATGAAGTGCTGTTAAAGAGTTTGACGGTACCCTGTATTTAAAATAGTTATTGGTAATGACATAGAAAGGAAATTATTTCATGAGTGGGAAAGTAGTAAATAGCAGGAGAATATGGACTCTGTTACTGGTTGTAATCTGTTTTATGGCGATGACTGTTTCTGTTCGCGTGGAAGCGAAGTCCAGCAGTACGATGAAGCTGAATAAAACGCAGGTGACTACCTATCTGGCGAAAAAATCGACCCAGCTGAAAGTAAAGAACCTGAAGGAAGGAAAGACCGTCACATGGAAGTCCAGCAATCCGAGTGTTGCTACGGTCGATGAGAACGGAAAGGTTACGTATCTGAAGAAGGGAAATACCATCATCACGGCAAAGGTGGGGAAGAAATCATTCAAATGTATCATCTCCATCACCAGCAAAAAGGCTTATAATGCAGTACAACAGGCCAAGAAGTATTATAATGCCAGAAATATGAGCTACAGTCAGAGTAACCGTATGGGAAAAACATCGGCGGATTGCAGTTCGTTCTGTGGCAGATGCTATCTGACCCAGGGTATGACGTTGGGCGGAACGACCTCCTGGTGCAATACAGCGGCAGGCATGGCTTATTGGGCGACCAAACATAATAAGGTCGTGGCCAATAGCGGTATCTCGGTATCATCCCTGAAGCTTCGCCCTGGCGATCTGATTTTCTATACCAAGGGGTATAACGGTCGTTATAAAAATATTTATCATGTGGAGATCTTTGTCGGTTATGGATGGAGTAACGGTAAACTGGTGGGATATACGATGTCCTCCATCACGGGTCATTATCCATCGATTTTGAAACGGGATTATGCTTCCCGCCAGAAATACGTTTCGGAGATTGCAAGGCCGGCGAAGTAATATTTAAAACATAAATTAATGATAGAATCATACATAATCAAGAATAACCGCAGGGAGAGAGTATATTTCCCTGCGATTTATTTATAGCATAATTTATAATTTATATTTGATTTATTCTGCGGTCGGTGTTGTTCACGTCATAGGTGAACGAGAAGCAACGGTTATCTCTGCTATCAAAAAACAGATAAACAAGAATATCTGGTCTATTATTAGAAGCTGTACAGACTGACAGAGGGAAGGGAAAGGAGAACAATATGAAAATCCGATTAAATGCTGATGAAACAGTGGTCGCCATGATCAAGGAGGGTCTGGCGAAAAAGGATGGCTACTGTCCGTGCCGTCTGGAGAGGATTCCGGAAAACAAATGTATGTGCAAGGAGTTTCGCGACCAGATTGCCGATGAGAATTTTGAGGGATATTGTCACTGTATGCTTTATTATAAAGAGAAATAGTGTGTCATCTGGAATATGCTGGAGAGGAGAGATCGAGTGAAAAGCTGGAAAAGGATTATTTTGACATGTGGAACTCTGTTATTTGGATGCTTTCTCGGAAGCGGGATTATGACTGTCAATCCGGACAGGGGTACTACTGATCTGTGTGGTACGGTTGTGGCAGAAGCCGCTTCCGTGGTCAAAAAGGATAAGACGCCGTCGGAACCTGCCAATAGCGACTTGACGGTCGTACATACGGTGACGAAATTGCGATCGAGCCGATGGATCCAGTCCTTTACCAAAGATGACAAATATTATTATTTTATTCAGATGACCAATGCCTATAAGGGGAATCTCCGTATCACCAGAGTAAAGTATAAAGGAATCGGAAAATACACGACGGCGAAAATGGATCTGAAAGGGTTTGGCCATGGCACGAATCTGGATTGTTCTGTCTATAATGGGAAGACCTATCTCTGGACGGGGAGCAGCGCGAAGAGTGGTTCGGACGTCTCCAGGGCGATCAGCTGTTTTCGTTTTAAGAGCAACCGTACCCTCCGCAAAAAAGGTGGGATTACTTATAAGATTCCCAAGGGGAATGACGGGAAATATGTGACGAACGTATATCCGGCCGTCAGCGCGGACAGTTCCGAACTGTGTGTGCGGTTTACTTATAATGGCAAACAGTATTTTCAGATATATGACTTAGCCCGAGGGAAGAGCATTAATGTACGGAACATGAAAAAACAGGTGATCCTCTCAGCGACAGTCGGCGCGTTTCAAGGTTTCGATTATCAGGACGGTGTCATCTACACCATTGAGGGAAGCCCGCGAAAGTCCTTTTTGAAATCCTATGACTCATCCAGAGTTTTTGAGCCGACAATTATACGAACATACAATATTGTGACCGGGAAAAAGACAAAGCAGAAGATTACGGGAGCCAAAAGATTGTCCTTCCGGGAACCGGAGGGGATAGAGGTCTCTTCTGATGGGACGATTTTGATTATGTTTGTATCCAATAAACTGACCGATCAGTCCTGTAATATTTATCAGGTGAAATAGCAAAACGATACATAATACGAAGAAAATGTGCTGGCCTTCGTACATAAACTGGAAGAATCATCAAAAAATATGTAAGATTTGGACCGTAAAATGTCCTGGGTATCGTCTTGGGAATAGTAATGATGGAGATAAACCAGAGTATATCATATTGTGGTATTCTGGTTTATCTCATTTTTATTGCGGATGTGGCAGAGTTTACAGATAAGCTCGCATGTCCGCGGACAGGTCTTCTTCGAGTTGGATGACCTTTCGTACCAGGGATTTGGCCTGGCTGCTGGCGTCCCGGCATTGGTTCAGGTATTTTTGCAGGGTGCGGACGCCCATATCACAGCCGGTGCTGATGAGATTGGCAATCGTATCATCTCCCGGGTCGACGGACATTTTGAAATTCGTCTTGATCCACGCCATGCCCTTCGCCATCATGCCGGGGTCTTCTGCCTGTTCTTTGTTTTGACAAAGAAGGGTGCCCGTTTCTTCACCGAGCTTGGTGTGTTCCTTTTCACAGGCTGCCAATCTATCCTTTAATTCCTGATCCTTTACATTGGGAAGGACCTCGCGGATGGCGTCTACAGCCATTTTGATACCATTATTACATTCCTGCAGTAATGTGCAGGTATCATTTTTATTCATAAAATATGCCTCCTTTAACGATGGGTAATGTCAGATTGTTATCGTCGGGTGAAACCACTCACCTATCACCGTATTGTTTCTGCCAGGTTATGATAATTATATGACAGTACCTTGTATTTGTGTTGTTATCATGCCATCATAGTATCTGTAAGAATCACAAAATATTACAGGAAATTATTTGAAAAAAAGTATTTTAAAGCCGTACTGTCAGGAAATGTACTGTAAACGGGTCGGAAAAAGATTTGGTAATTGTGCAATATGATGATATAATGATATGTGAAAATGTGACGATACGAACCTGCCTACATATATTTGTGGATAGAGATACAGATGGACGACCAGGATGAACGTTGAGGATACAGGAGGTAATGCATATGCCCAAATGGATAGATTTGAGTGAGGTAGACGATGATGAGGTTTTGATGAAGCAGAATCCGAACATCAGCAGAAGCCTTGCGACAGAGGAGAATAGATTTTCAGAGGAAAAAAACAGGATGACAGCAGAGGGTGCCTTTAAAACGAAAGCGGATGTCTTTGAAGATGACTTTTTGGATGCGATGGAACCGGCCAAGAAAAGTATGACCATTTTCTTCCTCATCGATGTGTCGGGAAGCATGAAGGGGACGAAAATCGGGTCGCTGAACAGTACTATGGAAGAACTGTTGCCGTCGCTGATCGGTGTGGGAGAGGCGACCACCGATGTGAAGATCGCGGTGATGAAGTTTTCCACAGAAGTACAATGGGTGACGCCTGAACCGGTTCGGATTGAGGAGTATCAATATTGGAATCGTCTGGAGGCGGAAGGATTGACCTTTATGGGCGATGCCTTTTTGGAACTGTCCCGGAAATTATCCCGGAGCAGCTTCCTCAATTCTCCTTCGATTTCTTTTGCGCCGGTCATCTTCCTGCTCTCGGATGGATCGCCAAATGATGACTGGAAGAAAGGCCTGGAGGCCCTGAAACAGAATAAGTGGTTCCAGTATGGGTTGAAAATTGCCCTTGGTATCAGTTCAGAGGCGAATATGGAAGTGCTGCGCGCATTTACCGGTAATGATGATCTGGCGGTGCAGGCGAAGAATGCGGACCAGCTTAGGGAACTGATCAAATTGCTGGCCGTGACGTCTTCTCAGATTGGGAGCCGCAGCCTTGCTCTGGTGGATAACGGGACAAGACCGATGCCGGGAGAAGAAGTGGTTGCCATGGCGAAACAGCAGGTGCTGGTGGAGGAGATTCGCAGCGGCGCGAAAGATATTTTGGGTGAAGCAGTGGATCTGGACTCTGTAAATTACGATGAGGGATGGTAAGGGACTGTGAAAGAGTTCATTCTTTATAGTTCCTAAGACAGAGTATCAGAGACGGAAGCATGAAAATGAAGAACGAGAAGTTGAAATATAGGAATAAAGGGAAATCATTATGAGAGAGTTAAAAATAGGAGAGCGCGTTCCCGTGGAAGCGGGCGGAGAGGCGGTCGTTTCCAGAGAATTAGGGCGCGGCGGACAGGGCGTCGTCTATCTCGTTCGGTATCGAGGCAGAGATTATGCGCTGAAATGGTATTTTATCAGTCGGATTAAAAACCCGGATGCTTTCCGTGATAATCTGCGGCGCAACATTCGCGATGGCGCCCCGGATGGCGGAAAGCAGTTTATATGGCCCCTGTTTTTGACAGAAAAGAAGCCGAACGGGGCTTTTGGATATCTGATGCGGCTGGCGCCGTCCGGTTACGCGTCTTTTACCGATATCTATAACGGATATCGCTGGGAGAAGCCGGCGGCGAAAGGTCGGCCGGCTCGGAAACGGAAGGTAAAGTTTTCTTCTCTGGATGCCATGGTTACGGCGGCGATTAATATCGCCAAGGCCTTCCGCGCGCTTCATCTTACCGGGAAAAGCTATCAGGATTTGAATGATGGAGGGTTTTTCATTGATACTGACACGGGAGACGTGTTGGTCTGCGACTGCGATAATGTGGCGCCGGACGGAGATAATTTCGGTATCGGCGGTATGCCGGGATTTATGGCGCCGGAGGTCGTGCGGGGTATTGCAAAACCGGGTGTGCTGACGGACAGATATTCTCTGGCGGTAGTATTGTTTAAGCTGTTTTTTCGGGGAGATCCTCTGGAAGGAAGCAAGGTGCTGCAATGTGTGGTGATGACTGAGGAGAATGATCTAGTTCACTATGGCAGGGATCCGGTCTTTATCTATGATCCGGATAATGCCTCCAACCGTCCGGTAAATGGAGTCCATGATAATGTCATTCATTTGTGGCAGATTTATCCAGACTATATTCGCCAGGCATTTACCATGTCCTTTACATATGGGATACAGGAACCGAACGCAAGAATCATAGAGAAAAACTGGATTCAGATGCTCATACAGCTTAAGATGGATATCGTTCGCTGCCCTTGTGGCAAGACGGCATTTGTTTCTTCTTTCGAAAAGGAAGAAGAGCATGGGCTGCGCTGTCCGAAATGCGGTACAGCGATTCATTTGATGGGGATCAATGATTATGAGGTTCCTCTGTATATGGGGGCGAAGTTTTATCGCTGCCTGACGGAGAAGAACAATGATGACGTTGAGACGGTGACGGGAGTCGTGATGGAGAATCGATTGAAAAAAGGATTGCTTGGCGTCAAAAATATGTCCAACAAGACATGGCAGGCAGTTTTCCCGGATCAATCCATCCGCGAACTGGGACCGGGAAAAGGCGTGCCGATCTGGAAAGGACTGGAGATTGACTTCGGCGATCAGATTAAAGCGGAATTAGTGGACACTGATTAGAGAATGATGGTTCACGACGGATAATTTCTGATGAAAGGTTAGAGGCTTGTGGGACGGGATGCTTTGGTCATTGATCCGTATTCCGTAATCTGGGGATAGAAATTGATGGGCAGTGAAAATATGAATACGATAGAGATAGAAAAGGAAATGGTGACGCTTCACGAGATTTGTGACGAGGCTTCCGTGGGCGGGGCGGATGCGACAGGGAAAATCATAAAAAAACCGATTCATTTTGTCTCGATGGAAACGATGATTGAGGGCGCGCTCCAGTTCGTTGCGCTATTTGAATGGCTGCACCGGAATGGAAAAGTATATTGCAGTGACCGGGCCGATGCATTTCGTTTCTCCCTGCAAACGGGGAAGATGATTTTTGATGAGCCGGAAGAGAAATACGTTGAGATTTCAGAATTCCTGGCGCCCGAATTGATAGAGGATTGGCACGCGGAGGAGGATGTCGTTTATACAGTGGAGACGGATCGCTATTTTATGGCGGTGTTCCTGTTTGAATATTTCTTTCATACAGGGTCTCCTTTTGAGGGAAAGAAAATGGTCAACCGCTGCTTTCTTTCCCCGTTAGAGAAGGAAAGATTTCGAGCCGAACAGGGACAGTTCTGCATGGAGATCGGAGAGAATGATAATGCGCCGGTGCGAGGGATTCAGGATAAATTGATTCATTATTGGGAGGAATATCCTGACTTTCTGAAAAAAATGTTCCAGCGGGCATTTATGGACGGAGGAAGGTTATGTGAACTTCGTCCTACCGAAGTGGACTGGAAGCAGGCGCTGGTTCGGATGGCGATGGATTATAAGGTCTGTAAATGCGGATTTCAGGGATTTTCTGACCGCCTGCATCCGGAGGATAACGGTACATTTTCCTGTCCGAAATGCGGGAAGATCTACTATGTTCTGACCGATGGTATGGACCGCTTCCTTCTGGCGGATGGTGGGAAGCTGTATGAATGCCAGACGGGGAGGGATCTGTTTAACAAAGATAAGGTGACCGGCCTTGTCGTGGAAAACCGGCAGAAAAAAGGGCTGTACGGCATAAAAAATGTGAGTAAAGGCGTCTGGAGAGGCATGTTTCCTGATGGAACGGTGAAGGAGATCACAGAAGGACAGGGCATCCCCATCTGGAACGGCATGATGATCCGTTTTGAGACTGGCGAGGAATGGAGACTGAGACTGCAATCTCCCGAAGTCTGCAGAGATCATAACGAAGGGGAAGCAGATACGCTGGCATAGACAGTTAAGAGGATAAAACGACCAGAAGAGGATGTAAATTAAGTATTGGGACTATGAGGATTTAAATAACAGGGAGAATGTGGGCGCGAAAATCATGTGGACAAGAACGACAATTAATTTTGGCGTGAGTCATAAAGTAGAACAATCATAGATGTCAGTCAGGATGATAAAACATAGAAGGAGGCAGACAAAAATGAGCAGCAGATACACGGAGACAAGTATGGATGCGATTGATCCGTTGGAGACGATGCCGCCGGCGAAAAAGAGCATGGTCATTTTTTTTCTGGTGGATACTTCCAAAAGTATGGAAGGGACGAAGCTGGAATCGTTAAATAAAGTCATGGGAGATATTTTACCGGAACTCATCGGCGTGGGTGAAGCCGGCACGGATGTGAAGATTGCCATCATGGCATTCTCCTCCGGATTTGAGTGGATCACGCCGGAACCGGTGTTGATTGAGGAATACCAGAGATGGGAGAATCTGCAGGCCGGTGGTGTGACGGATCTGGGAGAGGCCTGCGAGGAGCTTTCCCGAAAGCTTTCCCGGAAGTCATTTCTGCCCTCGCCGTCCCTATCCTACGCGCCGGTCATATTCCTGATTACAGACGGGTATCCGACGGATAATTATAAAAAAGGATTTGATATGCTAAAGAAAAACCGCTGGTTTCACTATGCGCTGAAAATCGCGCTGGCTATCGGCTCTAACGTAGATATGGATGTTCTCCATGAGTTTACGGATGATGAAGAGCTAGTTCTGCAGGCCGTGGGCGCAGACATGCTAAAGAAACTGGTTCGGGAGATCGCAGTGACTTCCTCAAAGATCGGAAGTACCAGCATGACGCTTACGGAAGCAGGCGGAGAGCGCGCCATGGAAGATGTGGCAGGCGCGAAAAAAGAACAGATGATCGAGGCGGTACAGGAGATGAAGCAGGATATCTTTGAGGTGGAAGACCTGACAGACCTTGACGATCTGGATATTGAGTTTGATGAGGGATGGTAGATCCGCAAGGTTGAGAAAGCAGGAATCTCATTGACTTTAGACAATAGGTAGTTCACGAGTCGATATGTGTGCCGCAAAGATTCGTGGCGGAATGGAGAATAATATGTTTCAGGGGATTTATTCTACCGTGATCGGAGACAGTCATATACGAAAGGGCGTGGTCTGCCAGGACAGCTCCGGGGTATATGTCTGCGATGCCTTTGGCATCGCGGTGGTCGCCGACGGGCACGGAAGCGCCAAACATTTTCACAGTGACGTCGGTTCCCGGATCGCGGTAAAGATTACGCTGGGCCTTCTTAAAAATTATATGAATCGGCAGGATTTTCGCAGGCAGTTTCAAACCCATCCGGACTTTATCTTACAGCAGATGGAGAAGCAGATTCTCATGAAGTGGAGAGAAGCTGTGCAGGAATACCATCGGGAGAATCCCTTGACAGAGGAAGAACAGCAGAAGCAGAGGGAAACCGGAGCAAACATGGGGAGTATATGCATTCCGGTGATTTACGGAAGCACGGTGCTGGCAGCGGTCATTGCGGACGGATTTTCCTTCGGGATGATCCTTGGCGATGGCGGGTTTGTGGTACTCGACCGGAACGGAGATCTGTTTATCCCTGTCGAGGATAAGAATTCGCACGCCAATTATACTTCCTCTCTCTGCAATACGGACGCGATTCACTTTTTCGAACACTGGTATACGGAGGAAAATCCGGTTGCCCTCTTTGTATCTACAGACGGTTTGTACAAATCCTTCGCCAGCGAGGAGGATTTTCTGAAATATCATGCCTTGCTGGCTCATATGCTGACCGATCCGGCAAGAACGAAAAAAAGTTTGAAACGGAATTTTGAAAAAAGAACAAGAGAAGGCAGCGGAGACGACATTTCCATTGCCATGGTATACGCTCTCTGATAGTGGGAAAAGCGGAAACTCGAATCGTTTCGTGCCGATACATCATAAAGGAAGATTTCAAACCATCAAAACGGGAGATGTCGATATATCGCAACAGAAGAAGTTGATAGAGAGCAGTAGAAGAAGTCGATATGTCATAATAGAAGCAAGGAGGAAGATAATGAAAAAAGAAGCGAGTGTGATACTGGCAAAATGTATTCAGGACAAAAAAATGTATGGAATACGTATAGAGAAACGGGATAATGACTGGGTCCGTACATGGGCCTTTCCGATAAAGGAAGAAATGGCGGAAAAAGAAGGATTTGATAAGACGAACTTTACCGGGAATTTCTACACAGATGAAGAATACCCTGGCTGCCCATACTGTGGCGCGAAAAAATGCTTCGTCTGCGGCAGCTGCGGCAAGGTAAACTGCTATGACGGCTCCGACAAGGTAGTCTGCAACTGGTGCGGCGCCGGCGGGACCGCCACCAGCGACGATGGGACCATGGATGTTTCCGGTGGCGGATTTTAGTATATTGTAAAAGAAGCACTTCCTTCGGGCAGTGCTTCTTTTTAACATGCAGAAGATATTCGTATTTCCACTACCCATGAACAGTAACAGCATGGTCGTTCAGAGTTGTGAAGAGAATAAATTTAATTGTATTTTTCAGAAGGTTTTGTTATAATTTAATACACCGTAACGGACAGCAGGCCATAAGGGCCATTAAAGATATTATAGCCGCGAATGCCGGCGGCGGAATGGAGATTTTATGAATAAGTCTGTGAAACAGTCTGAGATAGAAAGAAAGAGTGAGATACAAAAATCCGGTAATGAATCCATGAGGGATATTATTTTAAGTGCTTCTGCACTTATGACGGAACGTTGTAACAGTATGGATTTTATCGCGTCGAAAGGAGAAAGGCGACTGCCCGATCGGGGATGTATCATCGGGATTATTAAAGATTTGCGCAGAGTGATGTTCCCCGGCTTTTTTGGCGATGAGAATATTACCGTGATTTCTCCACAGTATTTTATCGGAGATCGTCTGACACATGTGTATACAGAGTTGAAGAAGCAGGTGTCGACAGCGCTCCACTACAGAGATTATGACAAATACACCAGCGCAGAGATTGAGGAGAAGGCAGAGGAAGTCTGCGCCCAGTTTTTCCGGCGTCTGCCGTATGTGCAGGAGATGCTGATGAAGGATGTCCAGGCAGGATACGATGGGGATCCGGCAGCGCAAAGCCATGAGGAGGTCGTGGTAGCTTATCCCGGGCTGTTTGCCATATTTGTTTACCGGATCGCCCATGAGTTTTATATTCAGGATATCCCGCTTCTGCCGCGTATCATGACAGAGTATGCCCACAGCCGCACCGGTATCGATATTAATTCTGGAGCAACCATCGGTGAATATTTTTTCATTGATCATGGTACGGGAGTCGTCATCGGCGAGACCACGGAGATCGGGAATTACGTCAAGCTGTATCAGGGCGTTACTTTGGGTGCGCTATCTACCAAAAAGGGACATAAGCTGGAGGGGAAGAAGAGACATCCGACAATCGAAGATCATGTGACGGTATATTCCGGCGCTTCCATACTCGGTGGAGAGACCGTGATCGGAGAGGGCGTCATCGTATCCGGCGGTGCTTTTGTCACCAAGTCGGTTCCTCCTTATACGAAAGTGATCATGAAGAATCCGGAACTGCAATATAAGGATTCTGATGTGAAGATCGAGCTGCAGGGCATGGAGAATGCAGAAGGCCTTTGGGAGATTTAGTATAGAGCCGGTATATGGGCTGTATGGCATCAGGAAGGCAAGGGGGTTCGATGTTTACGATTTGCCTGTGAAGGACAGCAGTTGTTTGTGCAAAGGAGTTAAAAGTATGAATAAAAAATATATTGTTCAGGCCAGAGTATTTAAAGCGATGTCGGATGAGAATCGATTAAAGATTCTCGAGTTGCTGCATGAGAAAGATTATAATGCCAGCGAACTTCTCGAGGAGATGAATTTCGGGCAGTCTACTCTTTCTCATCATATGAGGATACTCTTAAGCGCCGGAATCATCCAGTCCAGAAAAAATGGGAAATGGACGTATTATTCATTGCAAAAAGATGCATACGAGGATATGATCGCATGGATGCAGCAGTACTTGTAGCTGCTGCAGGGGATAATATGTCAGGAGATGACACATATGAAAGAAAAGCAGGCATGATGGTGCCTGTTTTTGTTTACGTTAAAAAAAGTCACAATTCATTTTCTGATTTGATAATTGCAACTATTGAATGACAAAATCCACCTGTTTTCATGTATGGTATTTACAGAAGAATAAACTTGCCGGCAGAAGGCGGGAGATGAAGAAAGATGAATCTCGCTGGAGTAAAAATGCCATGTCAAATGCATACAGTACATATAGCATGTATAAAAAATAGGAGGAAAAGAAGATGGAGTATTACGAGATTAAAAACACGTATATCCCGCTTGACAGAAGAATGGGCGGTGTATTGTACGAACCGGTAGATCCGGCAAAGAAGAGAGACATTGCGGTCATGTTGATGCACTCCGATGATGATTATTATGGATTTATTCCCGCACCGGAGCTGGCAAAACGAGGATTTCCAACGTTTGCATCGAAAGTGGCTCGGTCGGTGGAACTTCTTGATGAGAAGATTCTGGATCTGAAGCAGGGTGTAGAGTTTCTGAAACAGCTTCCGGGGGTTAAAAAAGTAGTCCTTTTAGGACACAGCGGCGGAGCGACGTTAAACAGCGCCTATCAGGCTGTGGCAGAAAATGGTGTGGAGATCTTCCAGGATGACCACAAGATTGTGAAGATTTCTGATATCGGCACATTGCCGGCTGCGGATGCGGTGATGCTGCTCGACTCCAACTGGGGCAATGGCGTGATGACGTTGTTAAGCCTTGAGCCGTCCATTACGGATAATAGTACGAGTCAGAATCTGGCATCGGGATATGACCTCTTTGACCCGGAAAATGGATTCAGTCCAGAGGGCGCGCATTATTCTCAGGAATTTATCGATCATTTCCAGAAGAGGCAGGCGGAGAGAAATGACGAGTTGATTGATTACGCGTTAGGAAGGCTTGCCGAGATTGAGAAAGGGAATGGCCGTTTTGAGGATGATGAGCTGTTTGTTGTTGCCGGTATGTCCCAGATCGCGCTGAACAATAAGATGTTCCCGCAGGATATCCGTCTTTTGTCTCACACGATGAAGGAATGGCCGGTTATCCATGCGGATGGATCCATCACGACAGAAATTGCGAAGTCCTGGCGTATCCCGCATTTTACGAAGAATATGGTTACGGTAAACGGGGCGGCGACGGGTGTGACCACCATACGTTCTTACTTGACGAACTCTGTTGTTCGCACGAAAGATTTCCACTATGATGAGAGCCATATTTACGGGATTGACTGGGATTCCAGCTATTGCTGTACCCCGGGAAATGTAAAGGGGATTCATGTGCCGGTGCTGATCATGGGTATGACGGGAAGTTATGAGTTCCTGGCGGCAGAACAGATTTATGAGAATCTGGCCAGTGAGAACAAGACGATGGTGTTCGTGGAAGGCGCATCCCACAACTTCACACCGCAGGAGGATGCGGAGCGGTATCCGGGACAATTTGGCGATACGGTTAAGAACTGTTTTGATTATGCGGCAAACTGGATGCTGGAGACAGAGTTCTGATTTAGCATCTCAAAAGAGGTGGTTTGTGCGAGACACTAATGATAATTTATTGTATGATAGTATAGCCGGAGGCTTTTTGAAAGGAAAGCTTCCGGCTTTTTTGACAAATAAATTAAAAAAAACAAAATAAATCCTGTATTTTCGTCAATATGATGGTATAATAAAAACATTAACAGGCACATGTTTTGTTGAGAATGTTGTTTATATCGGGAATGTTTTTGACATTTTCACAAAAACAGGTATTTCCGCACGAATCTATCCGAAAACATATCCGCTGGAAAATATAGAGATTTCAAATTTTGATTATTGCGGAGAAACCGGTTTTTATGGATATGGCGGAAGATACGCGATGAATGTTTTGATAAAGGAGATTAGCATGAACACGAAAAATATTCAGGATTTTTTGGCACTGGCAGAGTTGAGCAGCTCTTATGCTGCCGCGGAAAAGCTCTATGTATCCCAGTCGACACTGATTCGCCATATTCAGTCTCTGGAAGATGAGTTTGGCATGCCGCTATTTGAGAGAACGAGAACGGGATTTGTGCTGAATGAGGCGAGAAGGATTTTTCAGGTATATGCGAAGAAAATAGAGCTGGCGGAAAAGCAGTGCTATAAGATGCTGCATTGTGAAAAGGACAGCGATGTCATCAAGATGTCCGCGCAGACGAACGTGATGGATGTGATGATTGAATTTAAAAAACGGTATCCGCAGTACATATTTGATTATACGAAGACGGGAAGCATGGAACTGCGGCTTCGGGAGGGAATCGTTGATTTGGCTTTTCTCGCAAATGTGGAGACTGGTGACAAGGAACTTGTGGTCCTTCCGTATACCTCGGAAGAGGTTGCAATCGTGGTACATAAGGAGAACCCTCTGGCCCGCAAAGAGTCGATAACCCTGGATGATCTGAAAGAGGAACGACTGATTCGCCTGTGTGAGGATACACTGTTTGAGGAAGTCCTTGAGGATATATTTTCCAAGGATAAGGATTTTATCGTTGATTCCGTTCCGGCAGGGGACGATGCGCTGCAGATGGTGCATGAGAATCTGGGGGTTTTTATCATCCACGGAAGCATGCGGCAGTTGGAGGATGTGGGTGATCTCTGTGTGGTGAAGCTGGACCCGCCGATTCACTATGATGTGTCGTTGTGTTATCGTAATGACGGACACCTTCCGAAGGCTGCGGAGCGGTTTATTCGTTTTGCGGTGGACTGGAAGGTTCGTGAGAGATCGAAGAAAGCAAGGGAGGCAAGGGCGACGCGTACGGCCGAAGATTCGGAAAATTAGCCGGCAGGGGAAATGTATGGCTTTTGACATTCGAATCAATTATAACATAGTTAAGTTTAAAGCAGGATGGATTGTCCTGCTTTTTTTGTTACAAAATATACAAAGTCCGCGTCAAATGACAAAAAATTAACGACAGAATGTATAATCCGTTTTGTGAATTGCAACTTTCGGAATGTGATTTACCACACCATAAAAATTTATGCTAATCTTATATCAACGAAAATGACATAATCATTACGATGACGGGAAGGAAGCGATTGAAGATGCTTACCAGGGAAAAGATAAAGTCAAAAATAAAATACACGAACTGGAAGCTGAGACATAAGCTGGACAGCCAGGAGGAGAACACCCATTCCTTTCATAGCTTTTCGTATCACCGACATTTTGAAGGATACACGGAATGTCGGCAGAAAAACGCGAAGGGAAAGGTCAAGCTGGTGCGAAAGTATAACGGTGCCTGGTATCGACAGGATCTCAGTAACGTCCGGTACATTCTGTTAAGGCTGGGATACATCGGAGCACTGGAAGCGATCATCGCTTTGTTTGTCTCGACGGCGACCATGGGCGGTATGGAGAACACCCCATGGTATCTGACGATCTCAGAGCTGATCACCATCTTTTTCTTAACGGCGGCGGTGTACACGCTTCTGGTAAATTACGTGTTCGCGCCAAAGAAGATGACCATCGGAGATTATAAGTCGTCTTCCCGGTCCTGGATGCTGGTGGCGAAAGGGATGGCCATCTGTTTTGGTGTCAATGCGCTGTTCCTTTTGCTCTGTATGGCGACCGGTCAGTTTACAGACAGCACAAGCGGGATGTTTTCCGCAGGGATGATGCTGCTGGCAGGACTGCTTTCGTTGGCTTTGTGGCAGGTGGAATTGAGAGTACCTTATAAAACCACCGAGGGAAGGGCGCCCACGGAAGAGGATGGCGTGGAGATTACAGCATAGTGTTCACAATGGCGGCCCGGGAGGCTGCCTTGTAATAAAAATTTTCTATCATATCAATTTAAGAAGAGGAGGATAATAAGTTATGAAGAAAAAGATTTTATCATTTGTTCTCACAGCAGCAATGGCAGTGTCTCTTGTTGCCTGTGGCTCTGCTACGACAAGCAGCAGTGAATCAGACACGAGTGCTTCCGGTGATTCGGCAAGCAGCAGCGCAAGTTCCGGAGAAATCCTGGAAAACGGCAGATATGCTTCCCTGACAGTTGCGGCAGCGACAGATTTGGGTGATCTTGAGCCGACAAGTGTAAATAAGGATCCACGTTACTACATGATTTACAACATTTATGAGACATTGTTTGATTTTGCGGACGACAGCAGCGGAGAACTGGTGGGCGTGATGGCGGAAAGCTATGAGGAAGTCAGCGATACACAGTGGCTGGTAACGTTGCACGATGACATCTATGACTGGGAGGGCAATAACATCACATCCAGTGATGTGGCTTACAGTTTCCAGTGGCTGATCGACGGCGGCAACGAGCTGCGGTACGATTATTTCGATTCCATCGAAGTGATTGATGATTACACATTCTATATCAATTGGACAGCGGCACTTCCGGCTCTTTCCGAAGCTGAATTCCCGCTGACCCGTACCATCGTCTTCTCTCAGGCAGCTTATGAGGAGAAAGGTAACTTCGCAACAACTCCAGTTGGTACTGGACATTATCAGGTAACAGAGTTTACCATTGGTTCCCGTGTCGTTATGGAAGCAGACGATGATTGGTGGGGAACTCCATATGAGGATCAGATGGAAGCTCGTCATCAGGCAAATGTACAGACTCTTACCTTCGAGACGATCACAGAAGCTTCCACTGCAGTGGTAGCTCTTGAGACAGGCACGATTGATGTCTGCGGTTATGTTCCGCTGTCTATGATGGATGAATTTGAATCCGGACAGTATTCTGATCAGTATAGTGTAGAGACCCTGACATCCGGCGACTTCTGGTATTTCGCACCAAATATTAACAATGTAAATGAAGATCTCCGTAAAGCATTGTATTATGCTCTGGACGGCGATGCAATCGCAACAGCAATGGGTGGTTCCTATGTAGCGATGGATTCCTTCGGAACAACCTATTATACAGACTGGGATGATTCCCTGATCTTAAGCGATACCTACGTGGATACCTGTGATACGGATACCGCGCAGGAATATCTTGATACTTCCGGTTACAATGGCGAAACGTTGAAGATCATCTGCTTAAGCAGTGAGGAAGCAAAGGCTGCTGCACAGATGGCACAGGTTCAGCTGCAGGCCATCGGTGTGAATACAGAAATCAATGCTGTAAATCAGGATACTTATGAATCGACTGTTATCCCGAGTGGATCCGATGAGTGGGATATCGCCATCGCTTCTCTTGGTGGTTCTAACATGGTTGGTGCATGGCATCTGCTCTTCGATAACGAAGTAAATGATGGCGTGACAACGACAAATATTGATGATGATCAGCTGCAGGAACTCTATGAAGCATCCAAAGCAGATGCGACCCATGATGCAGAACATATGAGAGCTTGTCTGGATTATGTCATCGAAAAAGGTTATGCATATCCTCTGGTAAGTATCAGCAACGCTCTTGTTTATAACAGTGATATTTCAGAGATTCATTATCGTGAAGGATATTACTATCCGGCAGCATTCTCATTCTCCGTTGACTAAAATGAGGACTTTTAGAAATAAAGTTGAGAATTATTTTCATGCGCTGGACGGTCATGCCTTTGAAGCAGACATGTCAGCCAAAATATTATGATTAATTTCTTCAAAAAGAATGGAGCCGGCAGTAACCTGTCGGCTCTGCTCGAAAAAAGGAGAAGATAGGAGAGAAAGGAGAACATATGGGAAGATATGTTATAAAACGACTGTTGATGATGGTCGTGATTCTCTGGTGTGCCGGGATTGTCATATTTACGATGACGTATTTGACACCGGGCGATGTGCCGAGGCTTTTGCTGGGAGCGCAGGCTTCTTCAGAAACGGTCGAGGCCAAGAGGGCTGCTCTGGGATTGGATAAGTCCTATCTCTCACAGCTTGGGACCTTTATGGTCAATACTTTTGTAAAATTTGATTTTGGTACTTCCTGGGCGACCAATACTTATATTGTGTCAGATTTGGCGGAAAGAATTCCGAGAACCTTGATTCTTGGTTTAAGCGCTATGGTTTTAAACGTTGTTCTTGGTACTCTGATGGGTATTTATGCAGCGATTAATGAAGGAAAATGGCAGGATTCTCTGGTCATGATCATCGCGATGCTGTTTGTATCTATGCCTGACTTCTTCATCGGACTTCTTCTGATGCTGCTCTTCGCATTAAAACTTGGAGTATTGCCAGCTTATGGTATTGATTCGTGGACAGGTTATATTTTACCGATTCTGGCAACTGCCTGCGGTGGTATGGCAGTCAATGCCAGACAGGCCCGTTCCAGTATGCTGGAAGTTATCCGTGCAGATTTTGTGACGACGGCTCGTTCCAAAGGACAGAAGGAAGGCGTGATCATCCGCAAACACATGCTTCCGAATGCTATGATGCCAATTATTACCGGTGTCGGCGGCGGTCTTGCTGTTGTGGTTGCCGGTTCACCGGTTATTGAAACCGTATTTTCCATCCCGGGACTGGGTGCCTATATGCTGAATGCCATCAACACCCATGATTATCCGGCGATTCGTGCCAGCGTTGTATTCTTTGCTCTGTTTGCATCCTGCGCCGTACTTTTGATGGATTTGTGCTACGCATTCCTGGATCCGAGAATCAAAGCGCAATATAGTAAAGGAAAGAAGGTGAAGGATAAATGAGTGAAGCGATAGAAGTAAAAAGAACAAATCCTGCGGTAGATTTTATGGGCCGTGTGACCAAGGCGTTTAGCGCTAAGCTGGGTGTGGTTTTGATTGTACTTGTTTTATTGTTTGTCCTGATTGGACCTTTCTTTACTCCTTATGGCATGAACGATGTCGACCTCCTGAATATGTATGCCGGACCTTCCCTGGCGCATCCTTTTGGATGCGATTCCATGGGTCATGATATCCTGACCCGTCTGATGTTAGGCGGAAGATATTCCCTGGCGATCGGCTTTTGCTCCGCTTTATTTGGTGCGGTTGTCGGTATTATCCTTGGTTCTATCGGCGGATATTTTGGTGGTGTTACAGAAACATTAGTGATGCGTATCTGCGATATCTGGTCCGCACTGCCTTCCATGATGCTTTGTATCCTGGTTTCCAATGCCCTGGGTTCCGGTTTCTTCTCCACAGTGATCGCTCTGGCGGTTGGTACAGTTCCTGGTATCGCGAGACTGATTCGTGGTCAGATACTGACAGAGAGATCGAAAGAATATATCGAAGCAGCACAGTCCATCAACTGCAGCAATGTAGTGATTATGTTTAAGCATCTGTTGCCGAACGTTATCCAGCCGGTTATCGTAACGACGACCATGGGTATCGGTTCCGCCATGATTATGGCAGCATCCCTGTCCTATATTGGACTGGGTATCCAGCCGCCGAATCCGGAATGGGGCGCGATGCTTTCCGAAGGAAGAAGTTACATTCGTACATATCCACATTTGATTTTGGTTCCCGGTATCGCGATTGCCATTACGGTATTTGCCATCAACCTGGTGGGTGATGGTGTTCGTGACGCACTTGATCCGAAGCTTAGAGACTGATGGAAGGAGGAAAATGCAAAATGGCTGAAAATAATAAAGAATTTCTTTCCGTCAAAAATCTTGAAGTAATATATACACAGGCAAAAAAGATCGTCCATGCCGTAAACGGTGTGTCCTTTGATCTGCCAAAAGGTTCTACGTTCGGTCTCGTTGGAGAGACGGGCGCCGGCAAGACAACGATTGCCAAGGCGATTCTTGGAATCCTCCCGGTTCCGCCTGCCAAGGTGCAGAGTGGGGAAATCTTCCTCGAAGGGGAAGATCTCTTAAAGAAGCCGGAAGAGGAGATGTTAAATGTCCGTGGTGGAAAGATTGCCATGATCTTTCAGGATCCGATGACGGCGCTGAATCCGTTGATGACGGTCGGCGACCAGATACTGGAAGTTTTGTTGCTGCACAACAATTATGATAAACAGGAAGGCATGAAAAAAGCCGGAGAGATGCTGGAGACGGTTGGGATTCCTGCGGAACGATATGGCGAGTATCCACATCAGTTTTCCGGTGGTATGAAGCAGCGTGTGGTCATCGCCATGGCGTTGGCCTGCGATCCAGAGCTTCTGCTTGCCGATGAGCCGACGACGGCTCTGGACGTGACGATTCAGGCACAGGTCCTGGATCTGATCAACGATCTGAAGGTGAAGTTTGGTACCTCCATGCTTCTGATTACCCATGACCTGGGTGTTATCGCCCAGACCTGTGATAATGTGGCTGTTATCTATGCCGGACAGATCGTGGAGATGGGGACCAAAGAGGATATCTTTGACCATCCGACGCATCCGTATACAAATGGTCTGTTCGATTCCCTGCCAAATATGACGAGTGCGGGAGAGATGTTGAAACCAATCACTGGTATGCCGCCAGATCCAACGAATCTGCCTTCCGGATGCTCCTTCTCCCCGAGATGTCCGTACGCGACGGATGCCTGCCGGTCGGGAGATGTTCCGATGAAAGAGATTGCGCCAGGACATTTCTGCGCGTGTCATGTGAAAGGAGGCAAATAGGATGGCTGAAGAATTAATTCGTATCGAACATTTGAAAAAATATTTCAAGGTTCCCGCGGGTGTCAACCATGCTGTTGATGATATCAGCATGACAATCAATAAGGGCGAGACGGTCGGTGTCGTAGGCGAGTCCGGATGTGGAAAGAGTACTTTGGGTCGTACGATTATCCACCTCCTGGAATCTACGGAAGGTAAAATCTATTTGAACGGAGAAGACATCACCAAAGTGAACGGACGTGAGCTGCGCAAATGCCGTGAGAAGATGCAGATCGTCTTCCAGGATCCGTATTCCAGCCTGAATCCTCGTCTTCGTATCGAGAACACGGTCATCGAACCATTGAAAATGTCCGGTCGCTTTAAAAATAAAGCAGAACTGAAGGAAGAAGCAAACCGTCTGATGGAACTGGTAGGTATCGATGAGCGTCTGCGTCAGTCCTATCCTCACGACCTGGACGGTGGCCGTCGTCAGAGAGTTTGTATCGCGCGTGCATTGGCTCTGAATCCGGAATTCATCGTCTGCGACGAGCCGGTTTCCGCGCTGGACGTTTCCATTCAGGCAGCAGTACTCAACCTGCTCAAAGAACTGCAACAGGAACTGGGTATCGCCTACATGTTCGTTACCCATGACCTTTCGGTTGTGCGATACATTTCCGATAACATCTGTGTTATGTATTTAGGTCAGTTGGTGGAGAAGAGTCCGACGAATGAGTTGTTTGAAAACACGTTACATCCGTACACGAAGGCTCTGCTGTCTGCGATTCCGTCTACGGACATTCATAATCCGATGCAGCGCATCCAGCTGAAGGGCGAGATCACCAGTCCGATCAACCCGAAACCAGGCTGTCGTTTCGCATCCAGATGTCCATATGCGACAGAAAAATGTCACGAACCGCAGCAGCTGGAAGAGGTTTTGCCAAATCATTTCGTATCCTGCTGCAGAGTGAGGGAAATTAATAATATCTGATAAATGGCTGAAACCATTTATAGAACGGAAGAATCCGGCAAGTTCCTTTGTCAGGAAATCTCCTGCAGGAGATTTCCTGACAGGACTTGCCGGATTCTTTGTGTTATCTGCGCAATCCTTTTCTTTCTGGGTCTGGGTAGTGGATGGCGGCATAGGTAGTGCTATAATTAATATTATGATTGAGACGGCACACTAGATGAGGAAGAGAGCAGAACTATTCAGAATCGCTCTTCCAGTATTCCATAAGGCTTTCATAGACGCTGGTCGTCGTTTCGACATTTTCGTAATTAAACACTGCTGTTTTGTCCGCGTCCGATATGACGATGCAGGCCGAAACCTTTTTGGAGGCAAAAGCCTGATAAGTACCCAGAGAAGTACTTTCCCATGTCCCGTACAGGTTGCCGCCGAAGGAAGTCCCTCCGTCAATGACCTCTCCGAAATCCGGGTCTTCCTCCAGAGAAATAGAGATGATCTCATCAAAGGAAAAGGAACAGGAGGTATTGTTCGGACCGGAGAAGGAGAAGGATGTCTCCTCAAAAGTCATGGTGGAAGCAGGCTGTGAATACAAATAAAGTATGGTGATGCCTGCGACAATGATGATCAGAAAAAACAGATTACGTTTTCCTTCTTTTCCGAAAAGCATCGTGTAAAAATCACATCCTTTCTTTAAAATACTGGTTACGGTCCATGAATGCTTGTGGACCGTAACATATAATGATAAATTCATTATACCATTGATGACCATGTTATGGTAAGTCGGATATTGCGTGCCCGCACACCAGGAAAAGGAATCGAAATGCAAGTTTTTTCACATAGTGCTTGACAAGGAGCTTCTTTTTATAGTAAAATACTATCGTTGCAAAACACATTGCAGATGCCCAGATAGCTCAGTTGGTAGAGCAGAGGACTGAAAATCCTCGTGTCACTGGTTCAATTCCGGTTCTGGGCATTTTTTTATTGTTTTTTATTTGACAGAATCTGTACTTCCGATGTAATCTTGCGCCTGCGCGTCCTGCGCGTCCTTTTTGTTCTTTTAATGCGTTCCTTCAGAAGATAGATATCTCCCGAATTTAAAAATAGATATCTCCTGAACTTAAAAAAATAAACGTCTTTTGAACTTAAGAAAAATAAACATATTGTGTGAAAAACTGTGAAAAAATACGAAATTGCAAAACAACTTGACTTTGCATTTCGATTGATTTAGAATGAAACGCATACATGGAGTGAGTCACCGGATGGTGTTGTCCGTTTGACAAATGTATATATATGCGAAATACAAAGGAGTTTACCATTATGCGGCTAGACTGTTTGTTTATCTTAAAGTATGGCAAT
>JAJQDO010000309.1:30944-39579 GCA_021202175.1 Clostridiales bacterium
TATTTAGAATGAAACGCATACATGGAGTGAGTCCACGGAAGGTGGTGACCGTTTGACAAATGTATATATATATGCGAAGAACAAAGGAGTTTACCCTTAGGCGGGTAGACTCTTTTTTTGTCTTACAGGAAGGAAATTACGATTTTTGTTTTAGTCCGATATTTCGTTCCTATAAGATAAAGGCGCTCCGCTATGGTAAACAGGTACATGTAGTCTTTTCGTTGCCGGTCCCGTTGTGACCAGTGAAGAGTTTTCAGGAAGAAAGGAAGAGTCTTATGCGTTTGAATCCAAAGGAACAGGAGAAATTGATGCTTCATATGGCCGGAGAGCTGGCGAAGCAAAGGAAAGAAAGAGGCTTGAAGCTGAATTATGTGGAATCTGTGGCTTACATCAGCTCGGAACTGCTGGAGTACGCCAGGGACGGAAAAAGTGTGGTGGAACTGATGTCTTTGGGAACGAAACTTCTCTCAAAAGAGGAAGTGATGGATGGTGTGGCAGATATGGTGCATGAGGTTCAGGTGGAGGCGACCTTCCCGGATGGAACGAAGCTTGTTACCGTACATAACCCGATTCAGTAGGAAGGAGATGTGGATATGAAGATAGGTGCAGTTATTCCGAAGGATGGAGACATTATTTTAAATGAAGGAAAGAAAACAGTGACGATTACCGTAAAGCATACAGGAGACCGGCCGGTGCAGGTTGGGTCGCATTTTCATTTTTTTGAGGTGAATAAACAGCTGGAATTTGATCGCCCGGCAGCTTATGGCTATCATCTGGATATTCCTTCCGGAACTTCCGTGCGTTTTGAGCCGGGAGAGGAAAAAGAAGTGCAGCTGACCGAAATGGGCGGAGCGAAACGTATTTTTGGTCTGAACGACCTGACCTGCGCGCAGGCGACGGAGACGACAAAGGCAGCGGCAGTGGAGACGGCAAAGTTGAAAGGGTTTATAAAATAGGAGGGATAGTATGAGCTACAAAATTTCCGGTGAAAAATATGCCATGATGTACGGCCCGACCACGGGCGATAAAGTACGTCTGGCAGATACGAATCTGATTATAGAAGTAGAAAAGGATTATACGACTTACGGTGATGAAGTGAAGTTTGGCGGCGGCAAGACCATCCGTGACGGTATGGGGCAGTCCGTAAAGACCTGCAGCAAGGACGGAGATCTGGATCTTGTCATCACCAATTGCCTGATTCTGGATTATACAGGAATCATCAAGGCGGATATCGGAATCAAAGATGGAAAAATCGCTGGCATCGGCAAAGCGGGCAATCCGAATCTGATGGACGGTGTGACGCCGGGAATGACCATCGGCGCGTCCACGGAAGCGCTGGCTGGAGAAAACATGATCGTTACCGCAGGTGGCATTGACAGCCATATTCATTTTATCGCGCCGCAGCAGATTCCGTGCTCCCTGTATTCCGGCATCACTACGATGATCGGCGGCGGTACCGGACCAGCTGACGGAACGAATGCGACGACCTGTACGCCGGGACCGTGGAACATCCGCATGATGTTGAAGGCGGCGGAAGAGTATCCGATGAATCTCGGTTTTCTGGGAAAAGGAAACTGCTCTGATGAAAAGCCGATTATCGAACAGCTGGAAGCCGGTGCGATGGGGATGAAGATTCACGAAGATTTTGGTTCTACACCGGCAGCGATCAACCATTGTCTGAATGTTGCGGACGAGTATGATGTTCAGGTTGCCATCCACACGGATACCCTGAATGAGGCAGGATGTGTGGAAGATACTCTGGATGCAATCGGCGGACGGACGATTCACACTTTCCATACAGAGGGTGCCGGCGGCGGACATGCGCCGGACATCATTCGTGCGGCGGGCGCGCAGAACGTGCTTCCTTCTTCCACGAACCCGACGATGCCGTTTACCGTAAACACTTTGGATGAACATCTGGATATGTTGATGGTCTGCCATCATCTGGATAAAAATATCCCGGAAGACGTCGCGTTCGCGGACTCCCGTATCCGTCCGGAGACCATCGCCGCGGAAGACGTGCTTCATGATATGGGCATCTTCTCCATGATGAGTTCCGATTCCCAGGCCATGGGACGTCCGGGTGAGGTCATCACCAGAACCTGGCAGACAGCGCACAAAATGAAAGAAGAGCGTGGACCGCTCGGTGTGGATGCAGAAAATGGAAACGATAACTTCCGCGCGAAACGCTATGTGGCAAAATATACCATCAATCCGGCCATCACCAACGGCATCGCGGATTATGTCGGCTCCGTGGAAGTAGGAAAATTTGCTGACCTGGTACTTTGGAATCCGGCATTCTTCGGCGCAAAACCGGATATGATCATCAAGGGCGGCATGATCATCGCTTCCAAGATGGGTGACGCCAACGCGTCCATCCCGACGACCCAGCCGGTACTGTATCAGCCGATGTTCGCGGCACATGGCGCGGCGAAATATGAAAGCTGCCTGACCTTTGTTTCCAAAGCGGCTATGGATAATCATGTCAAAGAAAAATATGACTTGAAAAAGACGGTTGTGCCAGTAAGAGGCTGCAGAAATATCGGCAAGAAAGATATGAAGCTTAATGACGTGGCTCCGGAAATCACCGTTGATCCGGAGACCTATGAGGTTTGCGTGGACGGCGAAAAGGTGGAGTCCATGCCGGCAGAGACGTTACCGCTCACACAGTTGTACAGCTTGTTCTAGTATATTTATATATTTCAGAAAAAAGAGATAACGGTTCGGGTCGGATGATAACAGGACTTCTATCCGACCCGGAAGAATATTTTTGCGCATAAAAACAATCTGTGTTTCTGCTTATGGATGTTCATAAGCAGATTCACGTTCGTACAGGAAGGAGGAAGAGAATATGTTAGGAGTTTGTTTGCTTTTCGTAGGAATCGTGTTGATCAATAATGGGGTTTGTACCCTGGCAAACGTCGATAAGAAATCAGCGGCTGTGATGGACATTTTTACGGGAACACTTTCCCTGTATATCAACTTTGTAAATCTGGCGCAGGGGAATTATTATGCGGCTGGGACAGGACTGCTCTTTGGTTTTACCTACCTGTTTGTGGCCATCAATAACATTTTTGATCTCAAACCATTGCCATTTGCCTGGTTTTCTTCGTTTGTAGCCGTGAACGCGGTCGTGTTCGGCATCGTGGAAGGGATAACCGGAAGTGCGGCTCTGGGAATCACGGCCGACTGGAGATGGGCAGCCATCTGGTGGCTGTGGGCTATTCTTTGGGGTTCCTCCTTTGTCACAGACATCATGGGAAAAAGCCTCGGCAAATTCGTTCCATATCTGCAGGTTTTTGAAGGCATTGTGACTGCCTGGATACCCGGCGTGATGATGCTTCTCGGCATCTGGTGATATACGAAAAAAGAGAGAATGGTTGTGCTGTAATGATGGAGAATGCCAGGCATATTCTGGCGTTCTCTATCATTTGGCTTGTACGATTCACAGCTATGAGCGAATAATAACATTGGATTTTAAATGACCGGGAGGTTTAAGGTATATGTTATGTGAAAAAATATTAGGAAAGCTTTCCGATGCACAGTTTGCCGGACGGAAAGTTGATTATGTAGATATCGAATGGCATGAGGCATTTTCCCGTCTGCACCGCAAAGTTTCCCATGACGGGGAGGATGTCGGAATCCGTATGGGTAATGAAGTATTGACGGTCGGACTCAATCAGGATGACGTCATTTATGCTGACGAGGAAAAAGTGATCGCGGTCAATATACCGCCCTGTGAGGCGATTCAGGCGAAGGTGCGGGAGGATCATCCCCGCCAGATTGCGAAGCTTTGTTATGAAGTGGGAAATACGCATACAACGATGTTCCGCGGCGAGGATGACTTTACATTTTATACACCCTATCACGAATCATTATTGCAAAAAATCAATGCCATTCATGGCGTGACAGCGGAAAAAGTCATCAAACAGTTTGATTTCAGTAAATCCCTTTCCTCGACGATTAATAATCATCATCACTGATTCGAAGAAGTTACAGAACGAAATGCTTTTATAGAATTACTGTTCATGCATATCCTTGAACGACACAGGGGAGTATGTGATTTTAATTAAATTTGACAGAAATGTAATTGCAATAAAATTTTTATAGAAAAATGATGTGCGTGCGGCCAGAAAGGATGGCTGCACGTTGGATTAGCAGGGAGGAATACTATGGATTTTCAAGAGCGAAAAAAACAGTTTCTTCTTCTTCAGGTCAATGACGCCTTATTTCCCATTGGGGCCTACTCACATTCTTATGGATTGGAAACCTACATTCAGAAAAATCAGGTAGTGACCTTGGAAGATGCGTGGGAATTCATATATCGCCGTATGCGTTACGGTTTTTGTTATAATGAATTTTTATCTGCCAGATTGGCTTATGAATATGGAGTGGCAGGAGATTTGGAGCAGATTCTTTGCCTGGAGGATACACTGGATGCCAGCCGCATACCACGGGAAATTCGTGAAGCCGGACGGAAGCTGGGCTCTCGCTTTGTGAAGACCGTCAGAGGGATGGCAATACCCTATGAATCGGACATTTTTTTGCGGTATTGTGCGTATCCAGAACAACCGGAGTCGCCGTGTTCCTCTGGATTATCCTGTTCCAGGCAAAGACTGCGGCAAAAAATCACACATTCTGTTGTTTATGGTGTTTTTTGTGCGGCTGCTGGCATTTCTTATGAGGCGGCCATGGAAAGTTTTCTCTATGCACAGACTTCCTCGATGGTGACAAATTGTGTGAAAACGATTCCCTTAAGCCAGACGGATGGGCAGCATTTGTTGTATCAAAGCCAGGAGCTGTATCAGGAGATTTTGGAAACGTTAGAGCAACTAACGATCAATGATCTCTGTCTGTCAACGCCAGGATTTGATATTCGCTGTATGCGGCATGAGGGGTTGTATTCGAGGATTTATATGTCGTAATGAATGTTAGAGGTGATAACAGACGCAATCTGACGGTAAGTGTCAGATTCGCTGTAAATAGCTATGGAGGTGTCATAATAAGATGTCTTATGTAAAAATTGGCGTGGCCGGGCCGGTCGGATCGGGAAAAACCGCATTAATCGAATGTCTGACCAGAAAAATGGCGTCGGATTATAGTATCGGCGTCATCACGAATGATATTTATACCAAAGAGGATGCAGAATTCTTATGTAAAAACAGTGTGCTTCCGATGGAACGGGTCATCGGCGTGGAGACCGGCGGATGCCCTCATACGGCGATTCGGGAAGACGCCTCGATGAATCTGGAAGCCATTGATGAGATGATGGAACGATTTCCGGATATCGAAATATTATTTATTGAGAGCGGTGGTGATAATCTTTCCGCAACGTTCAGTCCGGAACTGGTGGATGCGACCATCTTTGTCATTGATGTGGCGGAAGGTGATAAGATTCCGAGAAAAGGCGGCCCGGGGATTACCCGCTCCGATCTGCTTGTCATCAATAAGATTGATCTGGCGCCTTACGTGGGAGCCGACCTTTCGGTGATGGAGCGAGACTCCAAAAAAATGCGTGGCAACCGGCCTTTTATGTTTACGAATATCCGCGACCTGGAAGGAATCGACCCGGTCATCGCGTGGCTGAAACAAAATGTGCTTTTAGAAGGATGTGACTGAAAAGTGCATTGCGAAGCAATCGGCTTTTATACATAGTGATGCCGGCGAAGCAGGCATGTCAGTTTACTATAAAAACATATGGGAAGAAGTATTATAAATAAAATGTAATGAGAACCTTACACTTATATATTCAGGAGGGATGTATCAGTTTATGAAAAATCAGTTTGGAAAATTATCTCAGGTGCATCTGGAAGCTTCTTTTAAAGATGAAAAAACGATACTGAGTGATGTCTCATTCACGGCGCCTTTTAAGATTATGCGTCCCTTCTATGAAAAGAAAGATATGATGACGGTTATGTTATTGACGGCTTCTGCGGGAACCATGGCCGGGGACCGCCAGCAATTCGACATTCGCGTGCGGGAACACGCCAATATGGAATTCGTTTCCCAGGCCTATGAGAAGATTCATCCCATGGAAGAAGGCTGCGCGAAACGGGAAACATTTCTTGCGGTAGAAAAGAATGCGTGCCTTCATTACACGCCGCTGCCTATCATCCCCTTTGCCCGGTCGGACTACGAAAGCATATGCAAAGTGGAACTGGCGGATGAAACCTCCCGGTTTATATTCAGTGAGATTCTCACTTGTGGCCGTGTGGCGCACGGAGAGGAATTCATGTATCGTCGGTTTAAAAACATGATTTCTGTATATCAGAACGGAACTATTGTATACAGAGACAACACCCTGTATGAACCAAAGTGGATGGACATGCGAGGCTTTGGCATGTACGAAGGCTATACCCATCTGGCGAACCTTCTCATCTGCAATGAACCGAAATCCGAAAAATGGATTACGGCGGTCCGGGAAAAGATTGATGACGCCGATGACATGGAAGGCGGCGTGACCCGCACGGCAACGGGACATATCGTGGCGCGGATATTGGGGAGAAGCGGGCAGAAGCTGACGAGGATGTTGGAGGAGATACTTGGCGCTTGTGAACTATAACAAAGAAATCATCATGATGAAACCTCCTAAAGTAGTTCTTTACAAAAAGGAGTAAAATTGTTATATTTTGAAATAGACAGCCTGAACTAAGAAGGCAGTGGTTTGTTCGAGCCACTGCCTTGCTTGCTGTAGGAGGTGGAATTATGACTATAGAAGAAATTAGAGCCGGGGAATCTAAAAATATAGAATTTAAAGTGAGCAGGCCGGAAAAAAGTATCAAATATATGAAAACCGTTGTTGCTTTTGCGAATGGAAAAGGAGGACGACTCGTTTTTGGCATCGACGATAAAACGAAGGAAGTTGTAGGGATACCCGAAGACAGTATCTTTAAAGAAATGGATGCTATAGCCAGTGCGATTTCTGACAGTTGTGAGCCAATCATAATTCCAGATATTTATTTGCAGACGATAGAGGGCGCAACAGTCATTGTGGTGGAGATTGCTGCTGGGAAACAAAAACCATATTATATTAAATCAGACGGCGTAACCGAGGGCGTGTATATCCGTGTTTCAGGTACATCCAGAAAAGCAGATCGGACGATGACGAGAGAAATGTATTATGAATCGGAAGGACGGTCTTATGATTCTGTCCCTCGTCCAGATTTAAAGGTTTCAGATAGAGAGATAGAGAAATTTTGCGCGGACTTAAAAAATGTGGCACTTGCAAACTGTAAAAATGATTTTCAACGTCAATCTCTAAAAAATGTAACAAAGAATGTACTTTTGAACTGGGGAGTTCTTGCAGAGGAAAACGGTCATATTTATCCGACAAACGCATATGTTTTTTTGAATGGACAGGATTCCTTCCTTTCTAAAATACAGTGTGGAGTGTTTAAAGGAACTACGAGAGAAATATTTTTGGATAAGCGGGAGTATGAAGGAAAGTTATGGAAGCAGGTTGAAGAAGCATTTCATTTTGTCCTTCGGAATATTCGGCTCGGAGCCAAATTAGAAGGAGTATATCGCAAAGATATTTACGAACTTCCTCCGGATAGTATCCGGGAATTGATCATTAATGTGGTTATGAATTGCAGCTTCCTGCAATCATCACATATTCAAATCGCTATTTATGATAATCGATTGGAGATAACTTCTCCAGGAGGCTTGATGCCGGGAGTAACGATTGATCGGATGAAGGAAGGGTATTCTCAGATTCGAAACCGTGCGCTTACTCATGCATTTTCTTATATGCACCTGATTGAAGGCTGGGGTACGGGGATACCTCGATTGATTCGTGAGATGGAGGAATATGGACTTGATGAACCAGAATTTATAGACATGGAGATTGCACTTCGAATTAATCTTTATAGAAAAAATAATTTAGAATTACATGACAGTGAACTGATGCATGTATAAGATTCTGTAGAGTCAGAAAGCACTGCAGTATATAGGATCAATAAAATGACGGATAGCATCGAAAATGTGCCGGATATTGGGAAGGAGATGCCGGATAGCATCGAAAATGTGCCGGATACTGGGGAAAAGATGCTGGATAGCACCGAAAACGTGCCGGATACTAAGAAGGAGAAGCAGGACACTCTTGAAGAGGTATCAGATATTGATAATCAATTATCGAAACAGCAAAAGAAAATCTATGAAGTGCTTGTAAATAACGGAACAATTAGGACTGCGGAGGTGGAACAATTGTTAGACGTGAAACAAAGACGGGCAAGAGCCATTTTACAAATAATGGAAGATAATGGAATAATCCAAAAAGTGGGAGCTGCCAGAAGTACCAGATATATTTTGACGGAGAGATGGAAGAGGTATTGAGGTATAAGCTTGACTAAGCCGTACAAACTGATTTATAATGGGAGCAGATAATTTGGCCGTTCGGCTAATATTATGTTTCCAGACTATAAATTTTAGCAGTACGGCTAAAATTTTGCCTTGAAATAAAAAACTTGTTCAAATGGCTAAATACTTGTTCTATAATATAAGTTATAATATAAGATTGATAAAAAGCCTTGAGGAGTCTTGAGGCGACTATATAGCCGCCTCTTTTAATATGAATATAATGTTGATTAGGGTGTCAAAAGTAAATTCAAAAAGAAATGCAGATTGACACCACGTT
>JAJQDO010000020.1 GCA_021202175.1 Clostridiales bacterium
CGGGGCCGAGCGGGGGGGGCTGAGGCTGCAGACCGTCCTGACGGCACGCGCTCATCAGGCGAATTCCCATCGGGGCATTGGCTGGGAGGAGTTTACCGATGCCGCGATCCGCGTTTTAAACGAGCAGGACCGGCCGATTGTTTTCATGCTCTGGGGACGTCCGGCGCAAAATAAAAAGTCGATGTTAAATAACCCAAAGCATCTGATTCTGGAAGCACCGCATCCGAGTCCGCTGTCTGCTTACCGGGGGTTTTTTGGCTGCCGTCATTTCAGCCAGGCTAACGAATTCCTGCGTTTCCATCAGTTGGAGCCAATTGATTGGCAGATTGAGTCGATTCACGGATAATGGAGGCAAATAGGTGGCATGGTGGTTGAATATACATCTGTCGATTAGTAAATTGAGTTGATTTGTGGCAAATGAGAAGATAAAGAGATGTACGTTGTGCTGGGATGGCGTGCATAAGAAATCAGTGAATGGTGAAGAAAAAATCAAAGATTCGGGAATTAGCTGGTAAAAAGGAGAAGCTGATTCTTGACATGTAATTGTTTGTATGAGGAGGAAATCTGACATGAAAATATTATTTGTAGAATACCCCAAATGTAGTACCTGCAGAAAGGCAAAGAAATGGCTGGAGGACCATGGTGTTGACTTTGAAGATCGTCATATTATCGAGGATAACCCCACAGAAGAGGAATTGAAGGCCTGGCATGAGAAAAGCGGTCTGCCATTGAAACGATTTTTTAATACCAGTGGACAAGTATACCGTCAGAATGGTATTAAGGATAAATTACCCGGGATGACGGAAGAGGAACAATATGCGTTGCTGGCGACCGACGGGATGCTGGTGAAACGGCCGATTATCGTTGCCGATGATTTTATCTTGGCAGGCTTCAAAGAAAAGGAGTATGAGGAACGCCTGGGAAAATGAAAACAGAATAGGAGAAAGAAAAGGATAAAACTACGATGGAAAATGAAATCACGATACAGGAACTGGAAACATGGGAGAAAGGCACCTATCAGCTTATAGATATTCGTACAGAGCTTTCTTTTAATTATGGGCATCTTGCGGATGCTGTCAACATCCCGGAAAAAGCATTGCGCGAGACATATCGGCAATTAGAAAAAAAGAGGATTGTTCTCTACTGTCAAAAAGGGGAATTAAGCGTTGAACCGACGGCGTTTTTGCGAGAGCAGGGGTATGAAGCCTATAGCCTTAAGGGTGGATATCTTGCCTGTCTGCTCCGGACTTCTGAGCAGAAGGAAGAAGAGGATACCTTTTATCTCGATGTTGAACAGAGTATCCGGAAAAAGTTCCATAAAAGCATCTGGAGCAGATTTACCAAAGCCATCAATACCTACGAGTTGATTAAACCGGGAGATAAGATTGCTGTCTGTATCTCCGGGGGAAAAGACTCCATGCTGATGGCGAAGCTGTTCCAGGAACTGCAGCGGCATCATAAGTTCCCCTTTGAAGTGCTCTTTCTGGTGATGAACCCTGGCTACAGTGAGGCCAATATGAAGATCATCGAAGGAAACGCAAAGCGGCTCCACATCCCCATTACGGTTTTTGAGACGAATATTTTCGAATCTGTTTACCATGTCGAGAAATCACCCTGCTATCTTTGCGCGCGAATGCGGCGGGGATATCTCTATAATAAAGCAAAAGAGCTGGGATGCAATAAAATCGCCCTGGGACATCACTATGATGATGTGATCGAGACGATTCTCATGGGAATGTTATATAGCGGACAGATACAGACGATGATGCCGAAGCTCTACAGCACAAACTTTGAAGGTATGGAGCTGATTCGCCCGATGTACCTTGTACGGGAGGACGATATCAAGGCATGGAGAGATTACAATCATCTGGGATTTATCCAATGCGCCTGCCGGTTTACGGATACCTGTACAACTTGCGGTGACGGGGTAAATGCCTCGAAGAGGCAGGAGACCAAGGAATGGATCCGGAAGATGAAACAGAGCAATCCCTTTGTCGAAGCTCATATATTCCGCAGCGTGGAAAATGTAAATCTGAACACGGTGATAGCCTATAAAAAGGATGGAGTGAAACATCACTTTCTGGACGATTATGACGGATATGGAGATTCTATGGATTCATCACCGAGATGAATCCATGAGATGATTAACTTATCGACAGTTATCAAATCAAACCGTATATTCATATATTTATAATGACCCCATTGGAATCAACCCCGATGGGGTTATTTTTTGGTTACAAACGATGAAAGTTAAAGCAAAGAGCAGATTACCTCATTTGATTTTCATAAAAAAGTCCTTGACAGGAGAGAAACTCAAGTATATACTGTAAAACATATCAAACCTATGGAGTATATAGGTTATAATTTTAAAACTGACTGGACAACCAGAGGTTTTGATTTATTGATTTTGAGAGAGCAGGAGGATATTTTTCCAGATCAAGGCTTCTATTTTTTTGCCATCATTAAAATACATTAAACATATCAAATAAGTATGAATTAAAAAATTAGAATGAATTGTTTAAGAAAGGAGACAAGACATGGGTTATCCATCCGTATTCCCGACAGGGACAACCATATATAACAAAGACAAGGCTTACAATGGCTACACGATATTTCCTTCGGCAAAGGGCGCGCTTCTCATTGATATGAACGGCAATGAGGTGCAGCTCTGGGCAGGCCTGGGAGGATTTCCCAACAAGATCTTGCCAGGTGGGTATGTGCTTGGAACCACAGGAAGCCGCAGTGGAAAGTTTGCTTATCAGGATCAGCTGGATCTGGTGCAGGTGGATTACGAGGGACATGTCGTCTGGAAATTTGATCACACGGAGATGGTAGCGGATCCGGGCAAAGAGCCGAAATATATGGCCAGACAACATCATGATTTTCAGAGAGAAGGCTCAACCACCGGGTATTATTATCCGGGAAGCATACCGAAGACCGAAGGCGGGAATACATTGATTCTCACACATGAGAATCTGTACAACCATAACATTTCTGATAAGAGGCTGATTGACGATAAAATCATCGAGGTGGATTGGGAGGGAAATATCCTTTGGAGCTGGCGGGCCAGCGATCATTTTGATGAGCTTGGCTTTGACGAAGCAGCGAGGAATGTACTGTTTCGTAACCCTGGGCTTCACGGAGAAGCCGGAGGCGACTGGATGCATATCAACAGTATGTCTACTCTTGGAGAAAACAAATGGTATGACCAGGGAGATGAGTGCTTCCATCCGGATAATATTATATTTGATGCCAGAAATGCAAATATTTTAGGGATTATCAGTAAGAATACCGGCGAAGTGGTGTATCGCATTGGTCCCGATTTTAATGAAAATGAAAAGACCAGAAAACTGGGATGGATCATTGGTCAGCATCATTTCCATCTGATTCCGAAAGGACTGCCGGGGGAGGGAGACTTCCTTGTGTTTGACAATGGTGGGGAAGGAGGGTACGGGAACCCCAATCCAGGTGCTCTCACAGGAGTGAATCATGCCAGAAGAGATTATTCGAGGGTGTTGCAGTTTGACCCCATCACGTTGGAAATCAAATGGCAGTATACGCCGCTGGAAGCCGGATGTCTTCTGTTTACGGACGCCTCAAAATTTTACAGTTCCTATATCAGCGCGGCACAGAGATTGCCGAATGGTAATACTCTCATAACAGAGGGATCTGACGGACGTTTGATTGAGGTGACACCAGATCATGAGATCGTGTGGGAATACATTAATCCGTATTTTAATCATATCGGCGGTAAATTTACCAATAACATGATTTATCGAGCGTATCGTGTCCCTTATGAGTGGGTGCCACAGGCAGAGCATGGGGAAGAAATCTCTATCGAACCATTGCCAGTGCAGACCTTCCGTGTGCCGGGTGCTCCCATCGGAGAGGGAACCGGTAAGATTACTACGGTAGAAGGTGTGAATCCGAACGCGAAAAATATGACAGGGAGCACCAATGATGAAGAAGATGACGACGAGGTGATTAACTTCTGTGTGGCTTCCGTGAAGAAAAGCGATTTGGAAAAATAAGGAGAGGGCAATGAAACAGATAACATGGGAAAGCTTTTATAAAGAGACTGTGCCGGAAGGACTGCATCTTCTCGTTTTTACGAGAAAAACCTGTGCGCACTGCCGTGCGCTGGAAAAAATTTAGAAATAATTGAAGCAGAGGAGAGCGAGAAACTGCGGGCTGGAGAAATCAGTGTACCGGTTTCTTTGGGAAAGGTGGATGTGGAAGAGGAAGCCTCTCTCGCGTCTCAGTTCGACATCATGTCGGTTCCTACTATTTTATATTTGAAAGGGAACAATGTGATTGACCGGCAGGTAGGAGCGTATCCTGTAGCCTTTTTACGGGACAGCATCCGACGATTGCGGTGAACGGAATATAAAAAAGGCGACTGAACAGAGGGAATGTAACATATATTTCATCGCGATTTGTGCCACAAAAGAAGTAAATGGCGGAATGGAGATTATCATGTACATTGAACTTAGTCATATTAACAACTCTTTTGGCAATTTTCAGGCATCTAAACGCCATGGAATTACGATCGAACTTAGAAAGGAAACCGTAGATGAGATTTAATACGTCCTTATTGCATGGAAACAGAATATCGGGAAATCAGGGAGAAAGGACAATCGACGCGACACTGCCGCCGATCGTTCAGTCCAGTGCCTTTGCCAAGGATTCGGCAGCGGATATGGAAAAAATCTTTCACAATCAGAAGCCGGGGCATTCTTATACAAGGATATCAAATCCTACGGTGGCAGAGTTTGAGCAGCGCATGACCGTACTGGAAGGGGGAAGGGCGAGTATCGCCTGTTCTTCCGGCATGGCGGCACTGTTTAACGGCTTGATGGGCATGTTGCAATCCGGCGACGAGATCGTGTCTTCAGCGAGTCTCTACGGTGGCACGATCGATCTCTTCCGGGATCTGGAGGCTTTCGGTATCACAACCAGATACGTGGAAAATAATCATCTTGACGATTTCAGAGAAAAGACCAACGAACATACCCGATGTTACTTCGCGGAGACCATCGGCAATCCGCGACTGGATGTGACAGACATCCGCAAGCTGGCAGAACTGGCGCACGAAAACAAGGTGCCGTTGCTTGTTGATAACACAGTGGCGACAGCCTATCTGGTGCGGCCGCTGGAACTGGGCGCGGACATCGTGATTAATTCCACATCGAAATATGTAAATGGAAACAGTAACTCCATCAGCGGAGTGATCACCGATGGCGGGAGATTTCCATGGGATGCGAAACGTTATCCGGGATTGAAGGATTACCGAAAATACGGACCGTTTGCCTATACGGCAAAGCTGCGAAATACCCTCTTTCGCAACACCGGCGCCTGCCTGGCTCCCCAGAATGCCTTTTATAATATCATCGGTATGGAGACATTGGGGCTTCGCATGGAACGAATCTGCGACAATGCAGAGCACCTTGCGCGTCATCTCGAAAAGACCTGTGATTTTCTGACGGTAAATTACCCTGGTCTGGGACGCAGTCCCTGGCACGCGGTGGCAAAAGACCAATTTAGCTCCCGATACGGCGGCATTCTGACGATCCGCGCTGGAACGAAAGAAAATGCTTTTCGTATGATAGAAGCTTTACAGCTCCCGCTGCAAGTGTCAAATATCGGGGATACGAAGTCATTGGTCATACATCCGGCTTCGACGCTGAATGCGCACAGTACCCCAAAAGAGAAGGAAGAAGCCGGTGTATTTGACGATCTGGTTCGTGTCAGTGTCGGTATTGAAGATATCCATGACTTGATTGATGATTTTGATCAGGCAGTAAGACAGATGATGAAATCTTGATATAAATTATCTTGTTTCCTGAATCTGGTTAGAAACTGATGGAAAAGATGAAGAAATTGGCTAAAAAATCCGATGAAATCCGATGAAAGGAATGCATGCAGGATAGTTGATGAAAAATATTACATTTAATAGAGATATACAGGAAAGGAAAGAGCACATGGCAATTGATTATGCGACATTAAAAAAGGGTGGATTTATGCGCCAGAAACAAAAAGGATATTTCTCTCTGCGTCTGCAGGTCGTCGGCGGAAATCTGACCGCGGAGAATATTAAGACCATTGCCGAGGTGGCACAGACCTATGGCCATGGTTATGTACATATGACATCCAGGCAAGGCGTGGAGATTCCCTTTATCCATAGCAAGGATATCGAGGAAGTCAAGGAAAAGCTGGCAGAAGGCGGCGTTAAGCCTGGCGTCTGCGGACCGAGAGTCCGGACGGTGACAGCCTGTCAGGGCTCGGAAATCTGTCCCAGTGGATGCATCGATACCTACGGCCTGGCACAGAAGATTGATCAACATTATTTTGGCAGAGAACTTCCGCACAAGTTTAAATTCGGCATCACCGGATGTCAGAACAATTGCCTGAAAGCGGAGGAAAATGACCTGGGCGTCAAAGGAGGTATGGAAGTGAGCTGGGTCGCGGACCAATGCATTCATTGCGGAGTCTGTGAGAAAGCTTGCCGCGAGGGAGCCATCCGATGTACCGATACGGAAGTAACGTTGGACCGCACGAAATGTACTTTCTGCGGACGCTGTGTGAAAGCCTGTCCCACAGATGCCTGGGAAGGGGAGAGCGGTTATCTGATTTATTTCGGAGGGCTTTTTGGAAATAACATTTATAAAGGAGAACGTTTTCTTCCGTTGATTCGTGAAGAGGAAACATTTTTCAAGATTGCGGATGCCGCCATCGGCTTTTTCAACGAGAATGCGAACGCAGGCGAGCGTTTTCGTTTTACCATACAGAGAGTCGGAGAGGATAAGTTCCGGGAAAAAATCCTGCAGACCTATGAGGACAGCGAGGAAGCAAAACGATGAGAGACGATGTGATGATGAAGATGACAAGGGGAAATGGTTATGGAATATAAGATAGACGAAACAGTAGATATAACGGATGTGGTATGTCCGGTCACCTTTGTCAAGGCAAAGGTAGCTCG
>JAJQDO010000191.1 GCA_021202175.1 Clostridiales bacterium
TATTATATACTGTAAAAATATTAATATATTTTAATTGATCTAATTATAAATTTTGAATCCCCTTATATGCATGAATCGTGAATTCTTGTATATGTTTTTTCATTACATTACACGCTCCTTCACTTATAAAAATATATAATCATCCTTTTATTGTCAATTATCTCCCACTGTTCCCACAATCCCAAAGGCACCGGGACCACCGTGGGTAGTAATGACACATCCTGTCTTAATCCAGGAAATTTCCCGGAAACCCAATTCCTTCGCCGTATTTTCCGCAAGCCGTTTAATCTCATCGCTAAGGTATGGCGACCAAATCAGCCACAATCTGCTTTTATCCAGATGATTTTTCTCCGTATAATCCCGAAGCAGTTTCTGCACGACCTTACCAAAACTTCCACGATATTTTTTCGTTGTGAGCAGATGCCCATCAAGGATTTCAATCGTCGGATGCAGCTTCAGTATCTGACTGCCAACCAGAGCCAGATTACTGCAGCGCCCACCGGCATGCAGATAAACGAGATTTGAGGGAACGAAACACATTTTCGTATTGTCACAGATATCCTGCACTTTCCTGACCAGGTCTTTCTCATCAATATCCGGTTCCCGTTCCAGCAACTCCAGCGTCTGCAAAACTATAGCCCGCTGCCCAACCGATACGTGCTTCGTATCGATAATCGTGACATAGTCCCGCCCTTGCGCGGCAACACGTGAAGAGTCGAGGGAAATGGTCGTCACCGCCGAGTAAGCCAGGTGGAGAATCCTCGCTTCCGGATTCTGCTGATGAATCCTGTCAAAGACTACAGTAAAGTCATTAGGGACACTGCCGCTGGTCTTAGGCAGTATTTTCTTCTCATCATAAAACTGACAGATCTCTTCCGGCGGAAAACTTCCGTCATCTCTGCTCTCCTCACCCATAGTAACATGCATGGGAACTATCTCAATGCCCCATCGTTTTGCTTCCTCCATCGTAATATCCGAACCACTCTCCGCAACAATAATCCATTTTTTCATCATCTCTTCTCCCTTCTCCGTACGATTTTTCGTTTTCATCCTCTCCCATCTATTGTTCACAATATACCATTCCCATTAATTTATAGATTATCATAAAGCCTTTTCATTATCAAGCATTTGACAGGTATATATCAAGGAATCGTTGACGGGGCACGTAAACATGACAGCAAATGTCAGGTTCGCCACGAATAGCAGGTGAATAGTAATGCACTTTACTCTGGACGAAAATATGGATTTGTAGTAATCTATAAAGAAGCGAGACGACAGATGAATGTCATAAAGTCGTTTTTACTGGCAGATTCATACACAGTCGTGTGTATCAATAATAATATGGAGGGTATAACATTGAGTGACAATCACGTTTGGAAATTCCACAATGATGTGGATACAGATCAGATCATCGCTTCCCAGTATCTGCTCCTGCCAGATATTGAGGCGATGAAGGGGTATACATTTGAATCGCTGGATCCAACCTTCGCGAAGAAGGTTCAGCCGGGAGATCTGGTGGTCGCCGGGGAGAATTTCGGCAGCGGAGCGGCAAGGGAGCAGGCACCGAGCGTACTGAAGGCTCTTGGCATCAAGGCGGTCATCGCCAAGTCATTTGCCAGGATTTTTTATCGCAATTCCATCAACATCGGCCTTCCGGTCATCGTCTGTAAAGAACTTTACGACAATGTGGAAGACGGAGGACAGGCCGAACTGGACCTTTCCGCCGGCACAGTGACCGTTGGCGAACAGGTATTTTCCTGCACGAAGCTTCCGGAATATATGCAGAACATCTTGAATGCCGGGGGCCTGATCGCATCGTTAAATAAGGAGGACGCATAATTATGGGTATGACTTTAGGAGAAAAAATCATTGCCAGAGCCGCTGGAGTCGACGAGGTAAATCCAAACGATATCCATACTGTGACCCTGGACCGTATGATGAGCAATGACGGCACCACGCATCTGACAGTGGATATGTACAATAATCAGTTAAAACACCCGCGGATCGCGGATAACAAAAAGGTTGTTTTCATCATGGACCACAATGTCCCGGCGGAGAATCCGAAAACAGCGGAAGCGCATAAGAAAATGCGTAATTTTGCCAAAGAAAATGATATCGTTCTTTACGAAGGACAGGGCGTCTGCCATCAGATCATGATGGAAGACTTTGTATGTCCGGGGGAACTGATTTTCGGAGCGGACTCTCACACCACAACCTATGGTGCGCTCGGTGCTTTTGGCACCGGTGTCGGCTGCACGGATTTTCTTTACGCCATGACGACAGGCGCCTCCTGGGTGATGGTGCCGGAGACACTTCGCTTCAATCTGCACGGGAAGCTTCGGGAAGGTGTCTATGCCAGAGACCTGATTCTTACCATTATCGGCGATATCGGTGCCAATGGCGCCAACTATAAGATCATGGAGTTCGCCGGAGATGGCGCACATAATCTTTCCATCAACGAACGCATCGTCCTTTGCAACCTCACCGTGGAAGCTGGTGCCAAGGCCGGCATCGTAGAGCCGGATGAGAAGGTTGTAGAATATTGCAAAGCACACGGCCGGGAAGCGGTATATATGTTCCAGAGTGATGACGACGCCACCTTCGCTGCAGTATATGAATACGATCTGAGCAAGATTGAGCCGGTTGTCGTCCGCCCGGATTTCGTGGATAACTTTGCCCTGTTAAAGGATGTCAAACAGGAAAAGATAGCCATCGATGAAGCCTTCGTCGGCTCCTGCAATAATGGCCGTATCGAGGAGCTTCGCGCTGCCGCTGATGTTGTAAAAGGGAAGAAGGTTCACCCAAATGTTCGCTTTATCGTCGCGCCGGCATCAAAGTCCGTTTACATACAGGCGCTCGATGAAGGTGTGATCACTACCCTGATGGAAGCTGGCGCCATGGTCATGAACGCCAACTGCTCCGTATGCTGGGGAAGCTGTCAGGGCGTCATCGGAGAAAATGAAGTGTTGATTTCTACGGGTACTCGTAATTTCAAGGGCCGTGCCGGTCACCCGAGTTCCAAGGTATACCTGTCCAACGCTGCCGTTGCCGCTGCTTCCGCCATCGCCGGATATATTACGGATGAAGTGTAGAAATGTTTTACACTATGACATAACAAAAAATATGTGAAATCGTTTTAAGCCACGATATAACAGCAAGTGTATTGGAACATTTTTATCTATGATAGAACAGCAAATACATTGAAACATTTTAAGCTATGATTCAACAGCAAATACATTGAAACATTTTAAGCTATGATTCAACAGCAAATGCATTGAAACATTTTAAGCTATGATTCAACAGCAATCGTGTTGGGCCATTTTGATCTATGATAGAACAGCAAATTTATCAGAATATTTTGGACTACAATATCAACGAAATATACTGTTACATTTTTTTCGTTGAAACACTCTAATCATATAGAAAGGATACATTATGTCAGATACAAATACATTTACCGGAAAGGTATGGGTGCTTGGTGATGATATCGACACCGATATCATCATCCCCACCGAATACCTGGCACTGCCTTCCGTTGAAGATATGAAACAGTACGGATTCTCTCCACTTCGCCCGGAACTGGCGGGACAGATTCAAGAAGGTGACATCATTGTCGCCGGAAAGAATTTCGGCTGTGGTTCCTCCAGGGAACAGGCGCCGGAGATTATCAAAGCATTAAAAGTAAAATGTGTGATTGCCAAATCCTATGCCCGCATTTTCTTCCGCAACTCCATCAATAATGGCCTGCTGCTCATCGAAAACAGTGAGATACAGGACGTGGTCAAGGAAGGGGACGAAATTACTGTCACCATGGGAGAGTCCATTGAAAAGGATGGACAAATCTTCCCGATTGCTTCCCTTCCTGACAACCTGATGGATATCATCAATGCCGGCGGCCTCGTGAAGGCCATGCAGAAAAGAAATGGCATATTACAGGAGGGCTAGAGCATGGGATATACATTAATCGAAAAAATCATCAAAAAAAATATCGGCACAGACCATGTGGAACCGGGTCAGATCGTCACAGTAAACGTGGACCGCGTCATGATTCATGACATTTTCATCCCTTTTGTAGCTGATAAATTTGAAGAAATGGGATTTCAAAAACTCTGGGATCCAGATAAGGTTGTCCTCATCTATGACCATTTAGTACCGGCCAGTGCTGTAGAAGACATCCGGCATTTTAAGATTGGCGATGCTTTCGTCGAAAAATACGGACTGACCCATGTTCACCGCAGCGACGGTATCTGCCACCAGCTAATGACCGAAGCCGGTTACGCGAAACCAGGAGATATCGTTTTTGGCACAGACTCTCACACGACCACCTACGGATGCGTCGGCTGTTTCTCTTCGGGCATCGGTTACACGGAGATGGCCTCTATCCTGGGAACCGGTGAGCTGTGGATCCGGGTACCGGAAACCATCAAAGTCGTGATTGACGGCGAGCTTCCGCCTAATGTTACCGCAAAGGATGTCATCCTGCGCCTGATCGGCGATCTGCGGGCAGACGGCGCCACCTACAAAGCTTTGGAGATTACCGGATCTACCGTGGACGCCATGAGTGTGGCTTCCCGCATGACCATCTCCAACATGGCCATCGAAGCCGGTGCGAAAGCCTGCCTCTTCCGCCCGGATGAAAAGACCTGCGAATACTCCCAGGTCTCTCTCAGTGATGTCGACTGGCTCTATGGCGATGAAGACGCCTCCTATTGTAAAGTGATACAATACCGCGCGGAGGAACTGGTACCAGTGTGTGCCTGTCCTTCTCAAGTAGATAACATCCATCCCGTCGCAGAACTGATTGGAACCACTCTCGACCAGGTATTTATCGGTTCCTGCACCAACGGACGCCTGGAAGATCTGGCCGTCGCTGCCAGGATTCTCGAAGGCAAAACCGTTGCCTGCAAGCTGATTGTTACCCCTGCCAGCCGCAAAATCTATCTGGAAGCCATCGAGGCAGGTTACATGAAGACCCTGGCCGCTGCCGGAGCCATCATCACCCAGCCTGGCTGTGGCCTGTGCTGCGGGCGTGCCGGCGGCATCCTCTGTGACGGAGAAAAAGTTCTAGCTACTAACAACCGAAACTTCCTGGGCCGTATGGGCACTTCCAAGGTAGGGATCTACCTCGGTTCCCCGGCCACGGCAGCGACTTCCGCCATCTATGGGAAGATTACCATGCCGGAAAATATACGTTAATTACATTCCAGCGTACAAGTCGCGTTTGGACAGAATCCCCGGGCAACCATTTTAAAGGTTCTCCGGGGATTCCGCATCGAGTAGGTAATAGGTAGAATGAAAAAATGTCAATCCATTTTCTTCCGATATTTTGGTACTTCTTCTTTCCTATCAAAAAATATCCTCTATTACCCTGCTACATAACAGCAAGCCTATTTTGTCTTCTTCCGTAAATCTTCCCTGAAATGGACTGTCAATATCCAGCACACCAACGATGGTTCCTTTCCGATGAAGTGGGATCACGATTTCCGAATTTGAGGCACAGTCACATGCAATGTGCCCGGGGAATGCATGGACGTCACTTACAAGCTGAACCTGATCCAGCGATACGGCAGTACCACAGACACCTTTTCCCACTGGAATTCGAGTACAGGCCGGCCGTCCCTGAAATGGCCCCAGCACAAGTTCCTGTTTCTCTTTCAGGAAATAAAACCCGGCCCAATTAATACCTGACAGGGACTCATATAACAGAGCACTGGCATTTGCGAGATTGGCAATCAAATCAGTTTCCGCCTCAAATAATCCTTCCAGTTGTCTGGAAAGCAAGCCATATGTGTCAGTATTTTTATTTTTCATATTGTTTTCCGTTTTATTTTCCACTGTCATCAAGTTTTTTTCTCCTCCCGTTTCTATCCCATTCTTGTTAAAAGCATTCCTTCTCTACAATTGACTGTAATCGATTCTTCGATTCTTAAAATAATATTCTTTATCGTGCGCATTTACTTCGCGAAGAATTCTACAAGGATTCCCAACAGCAATCACATTGGACGGGATATCTTTGGTAATAACGCTGCCAGCGCCGATCACGACATTATCTCCGATGGTAATACCAGGCATCACGAGAACTCCGGCGCCAAGCCAGCAGTTTTCGCCGATGCGGACAGACATATTATATTGATAACCCTGTTTGCGCAGTTCTGGCAGGATGGGGTGTCCGGCTGTGGCAATCGTCACATTGGGACCAAACATCGTATAATCTCCCACATAAATATGCGTATCATCCACCAAAGTCAGATTATAATTCGCATAGATCATTTTACCAAAATGTACAAACTTCCCGCCAAAATTCGCATGCAGCGGCGGCTCAATATAACAGTCTTTCCCAATCTCGGCAAACATTTCTTTCAGTAAATGCTCTCGCTTTTCCTGTTCTGTGGGTCGTGTTATATTATAATCATAAAGCCTGTCCTGCCTGATCTGCTGTTCTTTCAAAATCTCTTCATCGCCTGGAAGATAAAGCTCCCCCGTGTGCATTTTTTCCATCATCGTTCTCATAATCTGAGCCTCCTTTATATATGTAAATCACCCATCGTCTAAAGCCAATGGGATCGCAGTAGACATTATTTCAATCCGCCTTTCCGCGCAAATAAACTGAACTCTTTTTTGAATATCATTATATGATCAGGGTGTCAAAAGGTCGTTTTCATTACTGAGAAAATTTTTCGAAGATTTATGCCACAATATTCGAGGCTATGTGGTGCATCGTTGATAGATATTGTGGTCAAAGATTCGGAAAATTAGCCAGCAAGGGAAATGCATGTCTTTTGATCTTCAATCATATATCTTTAGTATATTCATTTTAAGAAACGGAATCAACAAAAAGATATTGATTATTTCCAATACCAGGGAGGAATATGTTTTGATGTAGTTAAACCTGTGATCAGACAGGAAAATAACAATATAATAACCTATGGACATAACGGATTTGAACAAATATAATATTGATTAGAATGTCAAAAGGTCA
>JAJQDO010000077.1 GCA_021202175.1 Clostridiales bacterium
TCCCGGAACAGTTCCCGAAACGAGTCGCAGAACAGCTCCCGAAACGAGTCGCAGAACAGTTTCCGGAACAGTTCACGAAACGAATCGCAGAATCATTCCCAGAACAATTCCCGAAACAGTTCTCGCAACCATTTTGAAAATCATTTTGAGGATGATTCGGATGATACCATCACCAGATAATGTAATAAAAAACTGACGAACTACCCGGTTTTGGATTTTTCCAAGCCGGGTTTTTGCATGGCTTTGTTTTCATGAAAAGCAAAATGAAGATGTTCTTTCTGTTAAAGTTGTGGTAAAATATAAATAAGTATCCGAAACAGTTATATGAGAAATCGATATCCTGCACTTAAGATAAAAAAGAGACATGGTGTTAACCGATATAAAATCAAGAATATCTAAGAAAGGAGCAAAGCCCATGAATAAGATTATAACAATCGGACGTGAATTCGGCAGTGGCGGACGTGAACTGGGGCGCCTTCTTGCAGAAAAACTGCAGTTTGCTTATTATGACAAGGAGATTATCTCGGAAATCGCCAATCGAACGGAACTTTCCGAACAGTATATCCAGAGCGTGGTAGAGCATCGGCCGATCAATTTGTTCCCGATTCACACGGGACAAAGCTTTTATGCTTATGCTATGCCGAATCCGTTGTTCGAGCAGAACCAGGAGATTTACGCGCAGCAGAACAAGATTATCCATGAGATGGCGGAGAGATCGGATTGTGTCATTGTCGGAAGATGCGCGGATTACATTTTACGTGACTATAATCCATTTCGGATTTTTGTTTATGCGGATATGTCCAGTAAAATAAAACGCTGCAGAGAAAAGGGAGAGGATCCTGAGAATCTGACCGATAAAGCATTGAAGAAAAAGATATACGACGTCGATAAGGAACGGGCAAAATACTATAATACTTATACCGACCACGTATGGGGTGATAAGAAGTCTTATGATCTCTGTATTAATACGACATATATGGAGCTCGAGGAGGTTGCGGAAGCCCTTACCAAAATGATTTTTGTAAAATAGCACAGCCAGGGAACCGTTCCCTGCTTGCAGCATATTATACTTTATAATGATGTGCAAAGGAATGGGAGCATGTTTGATTTTATCACAATCTCTGACGCGGTCAAATTATGTTACAGTGGACAGGGTATGCTGGTGGATGTCCGCCCGGAAGAGGAATACCGGGCGGGGCATCTGCCTATGGCGGAAAATGTGCCTCTGAAGGATATTCTTGATGGCAGATATCGGCCGGATGTCGATATCCCATTGTTTTTATATTGTGATACTGGTTCCGACAGCTTACTGGCGGCGAGAAAACTGGATGAGGACGGAGTTCATGTCTATACTGTGGCAGGAGGAATCGGGACTTACAAAGGATACCTTGAAAAATAATTTGTCAGATAAACGAAAGAAATTAAATTCTGACAGGATGAATACTTTAAAAAAGACAGTAAAAAATCTTTATAAAAAGAAAAAGTTGACACTTTCCGGCGGAATCAGTACAATACTTTATATTATGGTGAATGACATAAAGTCGTTTATTATAATATAAATTTTGGTAATATTTTTTATATTTCATATAAGATCAGGATGTCAGAATGAGTGGTTTTTGACATTCTAATCATATAAATAAATGTTGTAAAAAACCATCGGCGGAAGGTTTTGCAGGAAAACAGTTGGGGGAAGCATGAAAAGCAGAGTTGAGTTGATTGCTCCATGTCATTTTGGGATGGAAGCAGTGTGCAAGAGAGAAATAACAGATTTGGGATACGACATTGTTCGTGTTGAGGACGGAAAAGTGACTTTTGCCGGAGGCGCGGATGCCCTGGTAAGAGCCAATATTTTTTTGCGAACAACGCAGAGGATTCTCTGGAAGGTCGGCGAGTTCAAGGCAGTGACCTTTGAAGAACTGTTTCAGGGTATCAAAGACATCCCGTGGGAAGACTATCTGCCGAGGGATGCACGATTTTGGGTGACGAAAGCCACATCTGTAAAAAGCACGCTTTTTAGCACCTCCGACATACAATCCATCGCCAAAATGGCGATGGTCGAGCGCATGAAAGAGCTTTATCATGTGTCCTGGTTTGAGGAAAACGGACAGGACTACCCGGTTCGTATTTCCCTTTATAAAGATGTGGTCACCGTTGCTCTGGATGTTTCCGGGGAGAGCCTTCACAAGCGAGGATACCGGAAGATGGTCAGCAAGGCGCCCCTGGAAGAGACACTGGCAGCAGGATTGATCAGGCTGACGCCGTGGAACAGGGATAGGATATTGGTGGATCCCTTTTGCGGCAGTGGCACATTTCCAATCGAGGCGGCCATGATGGGAGCCAATATCGCTCCGGGCATGCATCGCGCCTTCCAGGGTCAGCAGTGGGAAAATCTGATTCCGGTCAAGCTGTGGCAGCAAGGCTTCGAGGAGGCGGAAGATCTGGTAGATCGGAAGGTGGAGATGGACATACAGGGGTATGATATCGACCCGCAGATCATCAAGGCGGCCAGGGAGAATGCGAAGAGGGCTGGTGTGGATCAGCTGATCCACTTTCAGCAGCGCCCGATCCACAAGCTTCGCCATCCGAAGAAATATGGTTTCGTCATTACCAATCCCCCTTATGGTGAGCGGATGGAGGACAAAGAAGACATGCCGATTCTCTATCGCGAGATGGGGGAGGCATTTTCCAGGCTGGACGGGTGGTCGGAATATGTCATCACTGCTTACGAGGATGCGGAAAAATATATTGGAAAGAAAGCGGACAGAAATCGAAAGATCTATAACGGGATGATGAAAACCTATTTTTATCAATTTATGGGGCCGAAGCCGCCAAGGCGAAAGAAAACGACCGAGCTGGAAGGAGAGAAAGTATGAAGAAGCTGATATTTGCCACGGGCAATAAAGATAAAATGAGAGAGATCCGGCAGATTCTCGGGGATATGGATTATGAGATCGTTTCCATGAAGGAGGCGGGAGTAGACATCGATATCGTTGAGGACGGGACAACCTTTGAGGAAAATGCCATCATCAAGGCCAGGGCTGTCATGGAAGCGACAGGCTGTCTGGTGCTTGCGGATGATTCCGGTCTGGAGATCGACTATCTGGGAAAAGAGCCGGGCGTACAGTCCGCCCGCTATATGGGAGAGAATACCTCCTATCGCATCAAGAATCAGATACTGCTCGACCGCCTTCACGGAGTTCCGGCCGCAGTCCGCGGCACCAGATTCGTCTGTGTCATCGCTGCCGCATTTCCTGATGGGCGCATCGAGACCAGGAGGGCGACGATCGAAGGGCGGATTGCCGACAAGCCGGCCGGAGAAAACGGATTCGGCTACGATCCGATATTTTATCTGCCGGACCGCCAAAAGACGACAGCGGAACTTACGGAGGAAGAAAAAAATGAGATCAGTCACAGAGGCAAGGCGCTTAGGATGATAAAGGAGATTTTGTAGAAGACGTACGTTCTGGGAGGATTCAGGAGATTTTGTAGGAAGCGGATGAGGAAGAAATGGATTGGAGGACATATGAGGATTTTAGTGATCAGTGATTCTCATGGGCGTAATGATGACGTGGCCGGTGTCATTCGGCAGGTTGGAGATATCGACATGCTTATCCATTGCGGCGATGTAGAACGCGGAGATGATTATATTCGTTCCCTGGTGGATTGCCCGGTCTATATGGTGGCCGGAAATAACGATTATAACCTGGATCTCCCGGCAAAGGTAATCATTCAGATTGAAGGACACAAGGTGTTGATCGTTCATGGACATACCTATTATGTCTATAGAGATCTGCGTTATCTGAAAAGAGTTGCGCTGGAAAATGGCGCGGACATTGTCATGTTCGGACATACCCATATTCCTTTTATCGATATTGGCTCTGAGATAACGATGTTGAATCCGGGAAGTCTCTCCTATCCGAGGCAGGCGAACCGCAAACCAACCTTTCTCATTATGGAGATTGATAAAGACGGACAAATTCAGTACGGACATGGATACTATAAATCGAAGTTTAGCGAATTGAAAATCTGATGGGGCGCGATGCGACTTGCCTGGGCTGACAAGGGGATTTCGCCGTAGACTGCCAAGGTTGACAGGAAGATTTTGTCGCAGATTGCCAAGGTTGACAGGAGAATGTGATTGCAATTTGCCTGGGCTGGCAGGAAGATTCGGTTGTGACTTATGGGATGGAGAAGAATATCCTTGTCGTAGTTTGTCCGTGCCGGGATAAATGAGAAAGTAATAAAATAAATAAGAAAGAAATGGAAAAGCAGTTTGAACATACAGCGATATACAGGGAGATGAGTATGAAAAAAGGCGATATACTGGAAGGCATCGTGTCAAAAACAGTATTTCCCAATAAGGGAATCATTTATATAGAAGAACATAAAATTATCGTAAAAAATGCACTGGAAGGACAGAAGATACGATTTTCCATCAGCAAAAAACGGAGAGATAAGATCGAGGGGCGATTGCTCGATGTCCTGGAACGGTCACCGCTGGAATCCGTTCCCCAAGAACAGGTTTGTACGCATTATGGGGTCTGTGGCGGATGTGCCTATTGCACGCTTCCCTACGGGCAGCAGCTTATCCTGAAAAGACGCCAGGTAGAGGATCTGATTGCAGGCAGCGGATTTGACTTCGCGGTCGAAGAGATACTTCCAAGCCCTGTTGCTCACGGCTATCGGAACAAGATGGAATTCACCTTTGGCGACGAGGAAAAGGATGGTCCGTTGGCACTGGGTATGCACCGAAAAAACAGTTTTTACAATATCGTGTCATTGAAGGATTGTCATATAGCAGATCGGGATATCATCACGTTGCTGCAGGCAGTCCTTCAATATTTTACTTCCGTTGGCGCGACATACTACCACAAAATGCGTAAACAGGGATACCTTCGTCATCTGGTAGTGCGTCGTTCTATCAAAACCGGTGATATTTTGATTAACCTAGTTACCACATCCCAGGATACACTGGATGATGAGGCCTTCGTACAAAAACTCATATCTACAAAAATAGATGGAAGAATCGTTGGCATCCTTCATACTCGAAATGATAGTGTGGCAGATGTGGTACAAAGCGATGCGACGCGGCTTCTCTACGGACAGGACTATTTCTATGAGTATCTCCTGAATATGAGGTTTAAGATATCCCCCTTTTCCTTTTTCCAGACGAATACTCTCGGAGCGGAAGAACTTTATCAGAAAGTGCGGGAATATGCCGGCGACCAGAAAGATAAACTGATCTATGACCTTTACACTGGTACGGGAACCATCGCTCAGATGATGGCGCCGGCAGCCAGAAAGGTTGTCGGGGTGGAAATCGTCGAGGAAGCCGTCGAAGCGGCCCGGCTGAACGCGGCAGACAATCATCTCGACAACTGTGAATTCATTGCCGGCGACGTCCTGAAGGTTCTCGACAGTCTCGAAGAAAAACCAGACATCATCATTCTCGACCCGCCCCGCGACGGGGTGAACCCGAAAGCCCTTCAAAAAATCATCCGGTACGGTGTTGACGAGATCGTATATGTGAGCTGTAAGCCGACCAGCCTGATGCGTGATCTGGCTGCTTTCCGGGACGCAGGATACGAAGTACGGCGATGCAGTCTGGTGGATATGTTTCCTGGGACGACGGGGGTGGAGACTGTTGTCCAACTTTCCAAGGGAGAAATCAACTCAAAGAAAGTGCGAGTGGAATTCTCTCTGGAGGATATGGATATGTCCGGATTCCAGAAAGGTGCTACCTATGGACAGATCAAGGAGTATGTGAAAGAGCATACCGGATTGTCGGTGTCCTCTCTGTACATCGCACAGATCAAGCAGAAGTATGGGATTATTGAGCGAGAGAACTACAATAAACCGAAATCCGAGAATGCAAGGCAGCCGCAGTGTCCGCCGGAGAAAGAGGCAGTAATTACGGAGGCGCTGTGGCACTTCAAAATGATAGAGGGGAGCATTTGAGATATGAATACATCCTGTGAGTTTAACATCGACACTGCCAGCGTGGAGCTGCGCTTCGCTGATGGTACCGAGATTACTATCTATACCCCAGGGGTGGACGATGAGATTTGTCCCACTATCCCCATGCAGACAGAGATCGACTGGCTGATCTACAACGAGCCGTTGACCTATGCCAGACTGGTATTCTCTGGAGAGTTGGCGCAATATGCCAGGGATATGGCTGGAACGCACGGTTTTATGGATTAAAATTATATATGACAGCAAGTCGCCCGTTCCCCTAATTCATGGACGGGCGACCTTGTTATTTTAAGATATATAAAGCATGAGAGGATTGTTCAGCTTTCCAGAAGGCAAATCAATTCTACCAGGAAAGAGTGTGCGTAGTATTTTGGGGGATATAGATATATCCTGATCCCAGAAAAACGCTGCATACAGGCGAATGGAGTTCGGTTTTTCACACCAATGACTTTATGATGATTTTCGATAATTCCCGGGTGTACAACCATATTTTAACCGGAATAGTTTTGTGAAATAACTGGCATCATTAAAACCACAGTCCAGTGCAATATCTTTTGCAGATTTGTTCGTTGCGCGAAGCTGCGCCGCTGCCTTTTTGAGCCGTGTTTCCATGACATACTGCATGGGTGTTGTGTTCAGCATTTCATGGAAGCAGCGCAGACATGCGCTGTTACTGACTGAAACGCTTTTTGCGATCTGTTCCACGGTCAGTTCCTCCATGCAGTGAAACTCAATAAATTCCATCATGGAACGTATTCGGTTGATTTTTATCAATTCCTGCTCTGAACGATTGGATTTTGAAAAATCCGTATTTTTCAGGATACTGCGGATCACCTTGGATAAGTAGAACCGGGCAAGGTTTTCAAAATCATCCTGTTCCCCGGTGATTGCTTTCCAGGCAGTTTCAAAACAGCAAAGCACGTCCCTCTGCCAGGGGTTCTCCTGCTTCAAAAGAAGGAATCGCGTCGCGGCATTGGAATAAAAGGGCTGCAC
>JAJQDO010000181.1:0-9832 GCA_021202175.1 Clostridiales bacterium
GTTGAATCAGATGGTCAAGGGAAAGGCTGTCCACAAAGGCTTTGACATCGTCCGGGATACGCTCACACATTTTCCCGTAAATCGTCGTCTGCGCAGAAAAATCGTCTGGATGAAGTACGACGCAAGGCAGGGAGGCTGTCTGCGCAAGCCATGCATTACGGCGCTTCTGGACACGCTCCGTTGGCCCTTCCAATTCCTCGAAAGATTCTTTGACGGGGCAGATATGTTCCGTTTTTACCAACAATTCGTCCTCTGTAATCTGGATGGACCCGGCCAGAACAGCACTTTCCAGACTATTGCCCACAAAGATGCCGTAAATTCCCTTTTCCAGCACCCAGCCCGGTGTTTTCTCGCAATAGGAAGCCAGATCATAGGCGCCAAAAGCAATCTTCATATCCACAGAATCGCCAGGATGCAGACACGGGGTTTTTGCAAAAGCCACCAGACGTCGATATTCTTTCTTCATGCGCTCCTGCGGGCAGGAAACATAAATCTGTACCGTTTCTTTTCCTTCTCGCTCCCCAGTATTTTTCACGGAAACGGTCACAGCGATATCCTTAGTTGTAATCTCGTCAGACCTGAGCGACCTGACAGTATTTCCGGTACCGGTCCTGTCAGATGTGACAACCCTGATGTCCGCGACATCAATAGAAAAATCCGTATAGCTTAAACCAAACCCAAACCCGTAGCGTACCGGTATTTCAAAAGTATCAAAATAACGATAACCGACATAAATTCCTTCCTGATAATACTCTTTCTCCACATTTCCGTTATTGTGAGAAAATGTAGCACTATTCGGATAATCTCCGTAGTGGAAGGTCCAGGTATCGACAAGCTTCCCGGAAGGTGTGACACGTCCCGAAAGCACATCGGCAAAACCATTTCCACCTTCACAGCCCAACTGCGAAATCTGTAAAATCGCCCGAATATTTTCATAGGCATCCACAAAGGACAGATCCACTTGTCCGCCGGTGTTGAGGACAAGAACAAAATTCGGATTAAGGGTGCATACAATTTCCAGCAACTGCGCTTCTTCATCAGAAAGGTAATAATCCCCTTTTTTCTCATAGCGATCTGCATTTTCCCCGGCAACGCGACTCAACACATAAATGGCGATGTCTGCCTCCGTTTTATCTATCGTCAGGTTTCCAGCCGGGTAGGAAAACGGCGTCATGGAATACACTTCAAAAAATGCGTCGGTTCCTCCGGAACGCCGCTCCGTTTCCTCCCAGATGGACGCCTTCCACTGTTCCCTGGCCTCGGTAAACTGTCGGTCATACTCTGTGAGCCAGTCCCTTGTTGTCATCCGGTATCCAGCTTGCTCCAGTCCGTCCGCGATGGACACACTGTATCGCTCGTTGACGTCGCCGGATCCGGTTCCTCCTTTGACTGTGTGGGTTGCCCCAGCGCCATACAAAGCGATGGGCTTGTCTGTACTGATTGGAAGCAGGCTTTGTTCATTTTTCAGTAAAACGATAGAATCCGCCGCAGCCTTACGCGCGATGGCACGATGCGCTGTCTCATGAGCCTGTATATTTGGGTCTTTGGTTCCAGAAAAGGTTCTCGTTTTCATCATAATAGATCTCCTTATAAGCATCATTTTGTACCGTTAGATTATATCAAAATATAGTACATTCTACAAGAAGTGAAAATACTGACCATTTCTCTAAAATCTAAAAATCAGCCCATAAGAACTTACGGACTGATTTTTATTATAATCCATCGAGATAACCATAGATATCTTATGTTCTACCATCAGCGTTTTTCTCACGCCACAGTGGCATCATATCTTCCTTATATAGCAGGATATTCGAGCGAAGCCTTCTCATAAGGCGTAATTTTTCATCTTGCTATTCCACTATTGCCACCGCGTCCCCGCATATGGCATGATTATCGGCGGAGTCTATCCATAGCTTGATCTCCCGCTCCCGCAGGTCCCAGACGCGAATCATATATTTTAATTCCGGACGCTTCGGGCAGGCCTCGTCAAACAGATCGGCACAGCCTTCAAAATAATCCCGGTTAAAATGTCTGGTTTTCTTATCTTCATAGATAGCGCCATAGAAGATCTCCGCTTCCACCAGGTCCTGGAACATATGGCTGCCAAAGCTTAATTCCGGCATATAACCGGCTCGGCTGTCAGAAACCTCACAGATACTGCAAAATCCTGAGATATCGGCAAAGGCTACCGGAACACCGAGTTCCGGTGAAGACGTCCCAATCCGGCCAGGCACGGTCAGCATCGTCTTCTTATCCATCCCCAACTCACGGCAATAGCGGTTGATTTCCCCGATAGCCGTGGCCACATCATGTTTTTTGGCGTATGGATATTCGTAATACAGTTTCGGATCGACCTGAACGACCACCGACAGATCCCGGATGCTGCTCTGTCCCATAGACGCATCCTTAATATCAAAGAAGCAATCTTCTTCCGACAGATCTGGCATATCGACTCTGCCGCCATCCTTGCCAACATAGAGCGGCCGGCATTGCAACAGGTTGACCACGAACTCTCCGGTCTCCGAAATGTTGATCGTGTACTCAATATCTACCGGATTACCATAGACACGCTGCAATGTCTGCAAAACGTCTTTCATCAAACTCGTAAACTCTTTATTCTGAAGAAGTTTCTGGCAACTGACAAACCACACGTTCCGCGGTCTTCCCATGTCAAACAGCCGCTGTTCCGCATCGGTATCATGCTCCAGGAGCATCGTTTTCATCCATTTCGGCATCAATGGAAGAATCTCATTTAAGGACTTCTCCGTCAGACCATTTCCAGACAGGTCGAGAACATCGAGGTAATGCTGAGAGAAACGGTGCTTTTCCGCCACATTTTTTGCGACCGTCACCGTCGGCCGGTCCAGATTGACCAGTCGAGGATAATCCTGTTTCGTCCGATCCACCGCCTTGGTTCCCAAACCAACGACCAGGCGCAGCATGCCTGCATTGGGATTAATATCTTCCATCCATTTATAGGTACTGTAGCTATAGCCCACGCCAGCCGCGGCCGGCATATAGATATCCCCATAATAGGAGCCACTCACCCGCTGCACCAGCACTGCCATCTGTTCATCCTTCTTCTCCAGTCCTCTCTGGCGACGGTATTCCAGAGCGGAAATATCCATTGTCGAGGCGTAGACCATACGCACTGCCTGTTCGAACTCCTCCAGGCGTTCTTCCGGCGTCCCGCGATTGGAGCAGAAATAGGATTCATATTTGCCAGCAAACGCATTGCCAAACCCATCCTCGAGGAAACTGGAAGAACGAACGATGATTGGATTCTGTCCGAAATATTCCAGAGTGGATCGGAACTGTTCCCGGATGTTCGGAGGAAATGTACCGTTTAAAAAGCATTCCTTTAACGTATCCGCCGCCGTAAAATAACCTTCTTCTGTCCTCTGTTTGATTCGTTCTACCCAGCAATCATTTGCCACGATATACGTATAAAACACATCGGAACCGATATAGTAAGAATCATGCGGTTCGTACAGATGACGGTACTGCGGAAGCTCACGTTCAATAATCCGCCGGGCAAGCAGCATGCCGCAGGCCTTCCCGCCGATCGCCCCGCTGCCGATCATCCGGTCTCGCAGATTGAAATAATCGGAAGGACGAAAATACTGTCGAATGAGTTTTTGCATTTTCTTATCTTTCGTCATCGTACTCTCCACGATCAACTGCTCTGTCTCTTTCGTAAATGTTCCCGCTGCATATTGGAGCTTTGCCAGGGTAAAGAATCGATCATAACTGTCCGTCTGCAGATCCACGGAAGGAATTTCCGTGTCCTCGCGCACCCGGTAATAACGGCTCATACCTACGCCGTCCTTTACCAGCTGCATGGTTCCGGTCTCCTTCTTCCAAAGATGCGGCAGGAACATGCTCTCCGAATAGCGATTCCACACCTTCAGCGGATGCAGATACATGTCATCCCCGTTCCGGTCAGAATAAACATCCAAAAATAACTGCGTCGTTTCCCGGATCCGTGCCACCGCATCATGAGAATGCCTCCCCCGCAATATCGGGAAAAATGCCACCGTATCCAATATAAACAGATACGGACACGTCACCCGGAAAAAGTTGCCCATCATCAGATCCGTATACCACACGGACTGCAATTCCGAAAGGCTGTCGAACACATAAAAGGCATCAAACCCTTCCTCCGTAATCCGCTCCCGAATCGCCACCGTAAAAGACTCAAACCCCTGATCGGGATCAAATTCAAATATCTTTACTCCTTCTTGCGGTTCTAACACCGGCTCATGCTGCGCAAAGCGGATATAAATCAGATTCCTTTTATCCCGGATCGCCTGCGCCGCAAAAGCCCGGGCAAAAAACATATATTCCGAAAGCTCCGTCACCTGCAATACTACATTATCCCCCAAACGAATGGAATCCAATGCCTCATCCATCCCATTTACCCCGCTGATAATTCTCTCAAATGCTGCCATATGTGCCCTCCTTCTCCTGATACATCTCTATGTCTCCATCATTCTGCTTTTTCGTTAACCCTTCCGTTTTTTACAGGAACAAAGTTTCCTGTAAAATAAAAAACAGCGCTCTGATACCCTTGGGGTCAAAGCGCCGTCGCCTGTGTGATGAACTTATGAAAAACGTCAAACATTACTTACTTTTCATCATAGTTAGACTATACCATAAATCTGAAGCGAATTCAATATTTCAGTGGTCTGGAAATCCCAAAAAAAGATACCATAGCTACTGTTCACGTACCCCGTGAACAGTAGCATACCATATCGATACTGCCCACACGTGCTCCGTGAACAATACACCATATCGATATCCTTCCAATCATAATCGCAAACACAATCATATCTGTTTGCGCACAATCTTATACTCATCATCCATCTGAAAATATGGACATTCCTCATAGGAACCGGCCATAAACCTGGCCATATCATCCTCATCAAGACTAACCATGCATTCTCCCAGTCCATCTTCCTCATCAATCCAGAAATGAGCACAGTAATCACATTGCATTTTATCACCTTCTTTGTAAACCATTATATCATAAGCGAACAAAAAAATTTTATATTTCTTCTATTATTACTACTATTATTACTAACCTTGATTTTTATATTCTCTTTCCAATGATTTTATGCTATAATGACTGACAGATTACGATTCACAGCGAGCCCGACGCTTACTGTCAGGGTTACAACCCTAACCGGTCATAGCAGTTACTGTTTGATTCTTAAAACTGTGGTTTCGTGAATAAAAGGGAGGATAAATTGATGACGTTTGAGCAGCAGAAAATGATCCCCAAGAGGGATGAAGATTTAAAAAATGGAAATTATACGGTATTAAATGGTGAGTACACAAAGAATTTCAATGTATATGTTGTAGGTGAGAAACACAAAGAAGCCATCGAATACATCATGGTTGCCCTGGACCGTTCTACGGATAATGTTCTCGGCTACGGCATTAAGATGGGCAGCCAGAAGAAGTTTGGCGTCACCTTCTGGAACGAGGAGGATATTCCAGAAGAACTTCGAGCATAGGTTTCAAACACTCCAGGTTATTAAAAAGACTATAAGACCCGCTTGACAAAATCAAGCGGGTCTTCGTATGATTCCTAATCTTCCATACAGTGTCCCTTGTCCTTGATCACCTGAATCACGGAATCGACATAAGACTCGCATTCACCTTGTGTCTCGGCTTCTACCATCACACGGATGACCGGTTCCGTTCCGCTTTCTCTGACCAGGATGCGGCCGGACTGCCCCAGGGCGTCTGCAGCGGATTGCACGGCGGCCTGTACATCAGGATCATTTTGTGCTGCCGGTTTGCTCTTCACTCTGATATTTTTCAGCACCTGCGGGTATATACGAACCGGGGCTACCAGTTTGGAAAGAGGCTGTTTGGTTTCCAGGATGACCTCCATCAACTTGATGGCCGTGAGCACACCATCTCCCGTGTTGGCATATTTGCTGAATATGATATGACCGGACTGTTCTCCGCCCAGACGGTATCCATTCATCACCATGTTCTCATAGACATATTTGTCACCAACTGCCGTCTTCTCATAGGCGATTCCTTCCTTATCAAAAGCCTTGTATAAACCGAAGTTGGACATGACGGTCGTTACCACCGTGTTATTGGCAAGCTGCCCTATATTCTTTAAATATTTACCACACACATATAAGATCAGGTCTCCGTTTACGACATTTCCTTCATCATCGATAGCAATACACCGATCCGCATCTCCATCAAAGGCGAAAGCCACGTCCAAGTCGTGTTCTTTCGCGAAAGCCTGGAGGACCTCGATGTGAGTGGAACCGGCATTCATGTTGATATTCAGACCGTCCGGCTCTGCATTGATCACATAGGTTTTCGCTCCCAGAGCATCAAAAACACTTTTGGCCAGCATCCAGGCGCTTCCGTTGGCACAGTCGAGACCCACTCTCATATTTTTATAGGAACGGGTTGCCAGAGAGATGAGGAACCCGATATAGCGGTTTCTTCCGGCGGCATAATCCACCGTGCGCCCTATCTTATCCTTCATGGCAAACGGAATCTCCACCTTATCGTCTATGTAATCCTCCACTTTAAGAATCGTTTCCTCATCCATTTTTTCGCCTTTGGCGTTAATCAGCTTGATTCCGTTATCATAGTACGGATTATGGCTGGCGGAAATCATGATACCGCAGTCAAAATCTTCCGTGCGCACGACGTAGGATACACTCGGTGTCGTCGTGACATGCAACAGATAAGCGTCCGCTCCTGACGCCGTAATGCCGGCGGCAAGGGCATACTCGAACATGTAGCTGGATCTTCTGGTGTCCTTTCCGATCACAACCTTGCAGTCTCCTTCTTTGTCTTTTCCAAAATACCAGCCTAAAAAGCGTCCCACTTTATAAGCATGTTCCACTGTCAATACAACATTGGCTTCTCCTCTAAATCCATCGGTTCCAAAATATTTTCCCATAAATCCTGTCTCCTGTATTATTACTATTTCTTAAACATCATTCATAACGAAGGGCTACGATTGGATCCAGGTTTGCCGCCTTCACAGAAGGGATGAATCCAAAGACGATTCCGATCAGGGTCGAGAAAGCAAAAGCGAGCACCGTCGCCGGTATACTGATTGCTACCGGAACACCCGACAGCTTGTAAATCACTTCCGCCAGAATGATTCCGGTTATGATTCCAATGATTCCTCCCAAACTCGTCAGTATCGCCGCCTCCGTCAGGAACTGTGCAAGAATCTTATTCTTTCTGGCTCCAATCGCCTTTTTCAGGCCAATCTCCCGGGTTCGTTCGGTCACGGACACCAACATGATGTTCATGACACCGATACCGCCAACCAGCAAGGAGATACTGGCAATCCAGATCAGCTGCTGATTCGTCGAGGAACTCAGCTGTTCCATCTCTTCTACGGTCTCCTGGATATCTTCCGCCCGGTACTTGATATCATTCGTATTCGTGACATTTTCATTCAGCAGTTCCGCTGCGGCTTTCCCTACACTGCTCATATTATCTGTGGAGTCAGCCAGAAGCTTTACATTTTGCGGTTCATCATATTGCGCGATGATATTCCAGACGGTATCCGGGATGATGACCAAGCCGCTGGACGCACTGTCATAGACATATTCATAATATTCATCCACGGAAGTGATCTCGTACTCATACTGCGAGGCCAACTCTATAGTTCCGATCACGATAAACGGCTCTCCGTTGATATCGATGGTCTTTCCGATAGGATTTTCATCGGCAAACAGACTGTCCGCGGCCGTTTCGTCCATAACCGCCACTTTTCGGTATTTCGAATAATCGGACTCCTGGAAATCCCGGCCGGCATTCACGATATAGCCACAAGTGTTCAGATAATGAATGTCCGCGCCGATCAGTTCTCCTCCCTGGAGGGCTGTAGAATTATAATAAATATAATCCACAGAAGTTCTCGACATGTAAAGCGTCGCATCCTCCACATGTTCGATCTCCGCCAGTTCATCCCTGGTACTGCTGTCAAGCACCGGAATCCCTGACGGAATCCCGTACTCCATCTCATAATCCCAGTCGCCGCTTTCCGTCAGGCGGACATTGACCGTGTTCGTTCCCGATCCAATCAGGTTCTGTTTAATCTGCTCGTTCGTTCCCTTAATCGTGGAGACAATGGCGATAATCGCCGCGATGCCGATGATGATACCAAGCATCGTCAAAAGGGAACGCAGCTTATGTCCCCAGATACCCTGAAAAGATATTCGTATATTTTCTAACATATGTTCACACCTACCCTTTCAAGACATGCCTAGTAAATAATATCGTCTTCATCATCGGAAATCTCCGTCTTCGCACCTTCCTTTACATTATTTCCATAAGGAAACGCAATGTAGTCCTCCAGTGTGATACCGGAAAGTATCTCCACATACTGTCCGTAAACCGTTGCTCCAGTCTGGATGTACTGTTTCTCCAGGCGACCGTTTTCTCCCTGCTTATAAACATATTTCCCGCCATCATCGGACTTGATGTAAGCCTTTTGCAGATAGATATCGTCCTCTGACACCGTTCCCATAGACTGAGAATTATAAGTGATGGTGACCGTCTCGTCTTTTATCAGTCCGTCCGCATCTTCAATATATGCAACAATCGGATAATAAGAACTGTTCGGATTGGACGTACCATAGTAATCAGATGAGTCACTTGATTCCGGATATTCCGATATCTCGGTAATCACCGCCTCATATTCCTCTCCGGATTCCCAGGATGTGCAGGTGATGGTTCCACCCACCTGCACAGTATCTAAGGCCAGTTCACTCACGGACGCCTTCACATACATTCCTTCTTCTGCCCTCACAATGATGGCCGGCGAATCGGTCGGCATGGCATCTGCAGTATAAGCGAGCGTTACTACGCCGCTGATCGTCGCCTTAATGGTTGCAGCCTGCACTTCTTTTTTGGCTTCTTTATAATTAATTCTGGCTTCTTTCAGCTCCTGTTTTGCCTCTTCGAGTTCGTCTTCCTTATCGGCGATGGCCTCCTTCAATTCCGCAGCGGTATAAGTGGTCGTGTCATCATCGTCAGAGTAACTGCTTGAACTACTGGACGAGCTGCCAGAACTACTGGATGAACTGCTCGTACTACTCGTTGAACTGCCCGATGAACCGGACGAACTGCTGCTCTGTGTAACACTCACCTTAAGTACCGCTTTCTCCGTGCCGGCGTAGGCGATAATCTTAAGGGTCTTCGCCGTCTCCCCCGAAGCGACCTTCAATACACCGCTTTTTAAAGTCGTGGAACTTGATTTATTCCCCTTTAACTGCCAGGTTACGGTCACCAGATCTTTATTCTGGCCGGTCAGCTTCGCTTTAAAGGTATAGGACTGCCCGGTCTTGACCGTTGATTTTGCCGGTTTGATCTTTATGCTGTCGACCGTCACGAGATTCTCCAGCAGATCCGATATGGTATACCAGGCAAAGGATGACAGGGATTCCGTAAATACGGTGTCTGGAGTAATGCGGAGCGTATTGATCTTCGACCCCTTCGAACCATCCTCGTTGACCTCGTATTCTCTGAAATTACCATATTCTCCGTTACTGATCAGGTTCATGATCACAGCACCGCGAATCGTTCCGTCTTCAGCCAGATCATATTTATAAGGTGCGTCTTCCGTTCCGGATCCTGAGGAGGCGCTGGTCTTCCTGTTCTTAATCTGCGTGCGCAGTGTCGTAGAGGAACTCGTCCCACTGGAGTCCTCCGTGGTCGCCGTCGTTCCCGAAACCTCTTCGGTCGTAAATTACGTTACGTAACTATATAATTTTTAAAAATGTTAACCAGACCAATAATCATTAGGAGTAGAAGTAGCGGAGCGAAA
>JAJQDO010000181.1:9842-39438 GCA_021202175.1 Clostridiales bacterium
CCTCCGTGGTCGCCGTCGTTCCCGAATCCTCTTCGGTGGTTGTTGTCGTTCCGGTACTATCTTCTGATGTTCAAGTTGTACCAGAGATATCTGCTGTCGTCGCTGTCGTACCTGAGCTTTCTTCAGTCGTCGCCGTCGTTCCCGAACCCTCTTCGGTCGTACCGGACGTGTCCTCTGTCGTACCGGAAGATTCTCCGGTATCATCATCAGCATCCGCTCGAAGCAAAGAAACCGTGACACTGCTCTTGAGAGAAGAAAGATTGGCAGAAGCACTCAACAGGGCACTGCCACTGCTGTCGACCGCGCCGACCGTCTTCGTATTTTTCAGCTCTTCCAATTCCTTTTCCAGATCTTCTATATCCAGCTTCATCGATTGAATCTGCAGCTTCTGCAATTTAACGTCCAGCTGCTGTTCTTCCACATCGTATTTCAAAAGCTTATCACCGACCTCCACGGTATCTCCTTCTTCGACATATACCTTTTTTACCGTTTCACTGCTATCGGCATAAACCTCCTGGACATAATCCGAAGTCACCGTCCCTGAGATCTCTTCATCATCGTAAAACCATCCGGAACTGTTTAAAAGCTCCATAGAAAATACATCCACTGTGGAATCCTTACTGTTTCTCACAAAATATGTGACAGCCCCGACTATGGCAGCCAACACGATGACCACAACAAGGACTATGATAATTAGTCTCTTTCTCTTATCCAATACTACCGGTCTCCTTTCTGTGAATTATCATCCGTGATTCTTCCATCGAAAATATGAAGAACTCTTTTGGCATACCCGGCGATATTGGCGTCATGGGTGATCATGATCACGGTCACTCCATCATCATTCAGCTGCTGGAACAGTTCCATGACCTGTATGCCGGAATGACTGTCCAGCGCTCCCGTGGGCTCATCTGCCAGTATGATCTTCGGATTATTCACCAGAGCCCTGGCAATGGCCACTCTCTGCTGCTGCCCGCCGGAAAGCTCTGATGGCCGAAAATGAACACGATCCTGCAATCCGACACGGGCTAACGCCTGAAACGCGATCTTTTTTCTATTCTTCACCGGTATACCCGCATAACTCAGTGGAAGTGATACATTCTCCAGAGCCGTCTGCTTTGGCAGAAGGTTAAAACTCTGAAAGACGAATCCCAACGTCTTCAATCGAAGGTCTGCGAGCTCGTTTTCACTGTAATTGACAATGGATTCCTCCTCAAGGAAATACTCACCCTTTGTCGGCCTGTCCAGACAGCCGATGATATTCATCAGCGTCGTCTTGCCCGAACCGGACGGACCCATAATGGCCACATATTCCCCCTCGTCGATGGAAATATTGATATCCTTCAGAACAGGCACCACGATCTTGTCCGGATTATAATCTTTATAAATGTGTTTCATTTCCAAAAGCATAGATATACTTCCTTTCCTGCACCATCATCTACTGTTCACAGGGCGTGAACATCATCATTCGAATTCGGACGCGTCAAATCCTTCATCAATGAGTCCACTGTCTGCATTCATCAAGGCTTCGGAAGCTTCCTGGTCTTCCAGATAGCCTTCATCACTTTCATAATCATCATCCGAATCCGCTACATCGGAGCTGTCTGTATCCGACGAGACTGTTTCATCATAGTCATAGTCTTCCTCATCGTCATAATAATCTTCGTCATCATAGTACTCATCATCATAATAATCTTCGTCATCATAATAGTCTTCGTCATCATAATAGTCTTCGTCATCATAATAATAATCTTCATCATCATAATAGTCTTCGTCATCATAATAAAGATCATCATCTGATGTTTCATCTTCATAATATCCCGTACTGTCCGCCTCAGAGGCCACAGTCGTCGTCCTCATGCCTTCTTCCAGATAATCGGCGTCACAGGCGATATAATCGGTAAGCTCCAGACCATCCAGGATCTCATATATGTCGAGATCTTCATCATACTCACCCACAGAAATCTCTCTGAGCTCTAATCGGTTCCTGTTGTTGGACGCCCAGACATAATAGGTATCATCATCAATATGAACATATGCTGCCGGAATCCACAGGCCCTCTCTATCCTCATCCTGGCCATAGTCTTCCTCTACCAGCACGTGCTGACCCATCATCAGGCCGTCATCACTATCCAATTCTACATAAAAATAGTAACTCGAAGCGCTGTCATTGCTGGAATAATCATCATAATAATAATCATCATCGCTGTCGGAAGAATCCGCCGTGCTGTCTGTACTGATCTTACTGATCGTGCCGCTCCAGGTTGCCGTATCATCTACCCTTGAGCGGACGATGACGGCATCCCCCTCGCTGATCGAAGAGATATTGGTCTCCGATATCGTTACCTTCACCCGGTAATCGCCGATAGCCAGGATGCTCATGTAGACAGAACTGTCAGAAGAATCATAATCATCCGTATCATCCCCGCTGGAAGACTCCAGACTGGTATTGATGCTCTGCACGACACCGTCCATCTCGCTGGTCACCGTAGCGTTCTTGATCTTCTCTTCCAGTTCCTCGACACTTTCCTCATCTGCCTTGATACTGTATTCATTCTTTTTGATCGTCGTCTGCGCGGTAAGAATCTCCGTCTGCAGTTCAATCGTTTCGCTGGCAGTCGCGGAACTCAACTCACTCTGATAGGTGGTGATATCTTCATTTAACTGCTTATTCTCGCTTTCCAGCGTTTCAATCTCCAGTTCTATTTTCTCCTTGGAAAGCGTCAATTCCTCCGTATTATAGATAAAAAGCTTATCTCCTACTTTTACCTCGTCTCCGACAGAAACATAGCGTTCTTCTACGGATAAGCTGGAATCCAGCGAGATATCCCAGGAATCCTGTGCCTCTACCTCACCAGTATAGCGATTGCTCGCACCGTTGGCGCTTCCAAGATTGGCAAGGGTCTCCACCAATTCTACATATGCGACATTGTCACTGCCGCCGGAAAGATTCGTTATCATAAAATAAACAGCGCCAACAACAACAACGATCACTGCTGCCGCCGTGATCAGTATCCTTTTCTTCGAGAACTTTCTCCGATGATCTTCCTCATAATCCACCAGTTCCAGGACGTCTTCAGAAGCTCCCTCTTCTCCAGGCACATCCAGGACATCTTCAGAAGTCCCCTCTTCTCCAGGCACATCCGCGTCCTCTTCCTCCCCAGGCGCATCATAGTCATCCGGCAAATCAGATACCTCTTCTGGTTCCCCTTCTTCGAAGCCGTCCGCCGATTCCTGTACGTCCTTCAGCTGAAAGCGTTCGATGTCCTCTTCACACCCCTGCTCGTCAAATTCCTCTTCCTTAATATATAAGGAATCATCCTGTTGCGGCACTTCCCGGTCCGAGCCTGCTTCCTCATCGGATGAATCATATTTGTAAATATTGATGTCTGGTATATCCTCTTCTTTTTTCTTTTTTCCAAAAAAATTCTTAAACCATCCCTTTTTACCCTCTTTTAAATCTGCCGATTCGGACTCCCCCGTCTGATCGATGGTCAGGCCGAAATCGGTATCTTCTGGAATACGGTCATCATTTTTTTTACGAAACATTATCTTCCTCCCTGCTTTTTCTTGCCGTCTTCTACTGTCTGTCTGCCCTGATACACTACCTGGAAGACCTGTTTAAGGCGAAAAAGCCATCTGATTTTTAAGCACATCAAGTGATATGATAGCACATCTCCCTCAAAAAATCATTATTATCATAAAGAATTAAAGAAATCTTCATATTTTAAATTACTATCCATGGGATGAGGATACGGATCAAAACGCCGATAACGTTCTCGGCGTCTGCAAAAAATATATCACATAAAACACGGGATGGGGATACAGGTCATAACACCGATCACAGCTCAATGACCTGTGAATGACACGCAATCAAACATAATCAAATATGCTCTGTACTGCATCGGAAATGTTCATTATGTCAGGAAGTGGAATCTGATCTATTTTTTTAAAACCGATAACAAAAGAGCTGCAACATATATTCTTACAGCTCTTTTTTATCATGGTTTTCTTTATATTGTAATCATCTTATAATAGTTTAATCCGTTCCATGGCGCGCAGCGTATTCTCATAGGTGCCAAAGGCGGTAAGCCGGAAGTATCCTTCTCCGCTCGGTCCAAATCCAGAGCCTGGCGTCCCCACGATATTGGCCGTGTCAAGCAGATAATCAAAGAACTCCCAGGAAGTCATCTTATCCGGTGTTTTCAGCCAGATATAAGGGGCGTTGACTCCGCCGAATACGGTGAAGCCGGCATCGGCCAGGCCTTCTTTGATCGTCTTCGCGTTTCTCATGTAGTAAGCCACCTGCTCTTTGAGCTGTGCCTTTCCTTCTTCTGTATAGCAGGACCACCCGGCCTTCTGGATAATATAAGGCGCGCCGTTATATTTCGTCCCATGCCGTCTCGCCCAAAGGGCGTTTAAGGACACGTCGCCGTCCTTTAAATCCTTCGGCACCACGGTAAATCCAAGACGTGTTCCCGTAAAGCCGGCATTTTTGGAAAAGCTGCGCAGCTCGATGGCACAGGTTCTGGCTCCCTCGCACTCATATATGCTGTGCGGAACGTCCTCCTCGCTGATGTACGCTTCGTAGGCGGCGTCATAGATAATCACGGCGCCGATCCGGTTGGCATAATCCACCCAGTCCTGAAGCTGGTCCTTTGTGATAGTCGTACCTGTAGGATTGTTCGGAATGCAGAGATAAATGATATCCGGATTTTCCTTTGGAAATTCTGGAATGAAATTGTTCTCCGCCGTGCAAGGCATATAGATCACATCGCTCCAGGTTTCGGTATGCGGGTCATACACCCCGGTCCTGCCGGCCATCACGTTGGTATCCACATAAACCGGATAAACCGGATCGCAAACGGCAATCTTGTTATCCAGGCTGAATATCTCCTGGATATTTCCGGAATCGCATTTAGCGCCATCGCTGACAAAAATCTCATCCGACTGGATATCACATCCTCTTTGCTGATAGTCGTTTTCCGCGATCGTATCCCGCAAAAAGGCATAGCCAAGATCCGGGGCATAGCCGTGGAAGGTTTCTGCCTTAGCCATTTCGTCCACTGCCTCATGCAGGGTCTCGATGATCTTTGGCGCCAAAGGCTGTGTCACATCGCCAATTCCCAGTCGGATAATATCTTTATCCGGGTTCGCCTCCTGGTATGCAGCCACTTTCTTAGCAATATTGGAAAACAGATAACTGCCCGGCAATTTCAGATAATTGTCATTTATTTTAAACATCGTTCGTCTCCTCTCCGGCGTTCCCGCCTGTAAAATCATCTCGTATCAGCACTCTTTCGGAAATCGCCCTCAAAAGAGCTTTTCCTGTGATTCGTGTTGTAAAATTATTTCGTATCAGCATCCTTCCGGCAGTTCCAAAAGCTCGCCGTCAAACACGGATGTTGCCGTGCCGGTCATATAAATCTGGTTGGACTCCCTGTCCCACTCGACTTCCAGCTCACCGCCCTTTAAATGTACCGTGACTTTATTCTCTGTCTTGCCGTTCAAAATGCAGGCAACCGTCGTCGCGCAGGCGCCGGTCCCACAGGCCAGTGCCTCTCCGGCTCCTCTCTCCCAGACACGCATATTGACGGTATTTCTGTCCAGAACTTCCACAAACTCCGTGTTGATTCGCTTCGGAAAGCGTGTATGGTTCTCAAAAAACGGACCGATCACCGCCAAGTCCAAATCATTTACATGATTCATAAACACAACAGCATGGGGATTTCCTACCGAAACACAGGTGATATGATATAATCTTCCGTTGACATTGATCGGCACATCCACGACCGGATCATTCTCATATCTTACCGGAATCTTATCCGGCGCGAGAATCGGCTCGCCCATGTTAACACGGACCAGGGAAACCTTTCCCTCTTCTACTGTCAGATCCAAATGCTTGATGCCTGCCAGCGTATCCACCGTAATCTCCGTCTTGTCGGTCAGCCCATTATCATAGACATATTTTCCCACGCAACGGATACCGTTTCCGCACATTTCTGCCTGCGAGCCGTCAGAATTATAAATATCCATATGGAAATCCGCCTGGTCCGATGGGCGGATGAGAATGAGTCCATCGGAGCCCACGCCAAAATTGCGGTCGCTGACAAACTTGGAAAGCTCTGACGGATTTTTAACTTCTTCTTCCAAACAATTCACATAAACGTAATCATTTCCGATTCCATGCATTTTTGTAAACTTCATATGTTCTGCTACTCCTTTCCGTATATCCAGCTACGATTCACGGTTATGCGCGAACCGCAACATCTCCGTTACTGTTCACGGGACTAACGATTTCCTTCTATATCTTGATTACAGTATAGCACCCTTACCATCGTTTGTCTTCTTCAAAAATATCAATGTCTCTGTCAAAAAGTCTGTTCAGAGCGCCAGGTCGATTCCATCAAAACATATCCAATACCATATAAGCCGTTTCCACCAGATTCGTCCCGCTGTCCATACTCTGTTTCTGAAGATAGCGATGGGCTTCGTCCTCCGTAAAACCGTTGCTGCTCATAAGCAGTATCTTGGCGCGATTGCTCACTCCCTGTTCTCCCGCCGACCGGCCCTTCGGTTTGGAACGATTCCGTTTCATCTTGCGGTTGAGATCGGACATCATATCCTCTACGGTGTCAACCAGGTCAAAAGCCTTCATCGGCAGAGGAAGAAAAATCACATCGTCCTCCCCATATTCCTGCCATTGCTGATTATTCGCTACCACGATCATCTCAAAGTTATCCGGCAGCCGGGCATACAGTTCATGGTAAACCATATCCACAAATCGAATCCCGGAGACGATCACACCTGCTTCCATCTGCTCCACGGCCTGCATGGCCCTGGCACCAGTCAGACATACAGCTGTGACTTCGAATCCATTCCTTGTCAAAATATTTTTTATTTTTAGCGCAACTTCCTTTTTCGGGAAAACTACAATAATATTTACCAATTCCTTCACCCTGCTGCCATATCTTATGATCAATATTTGTAAAGATACTCATCGATTTCCCACTGTGATACATGTTCGCAGTACTTCTGCCACTCCTGCTTCTTCGCCTCCAGATATTTTTGTGAAATGTGCGGGCCAAGAACATCCTGCAGGAAGGTGTCTTCCTCGAAGGCCTGACACGCCTCTCCCAGGGTACTCGGAAGCTTGCCGATATTCATCTCTTCCATCTCCTGTTCGGTCAGAAGATACATATTGCTTCCCACCTGTTCCGGCGGCATCAGTTTATTGCGGATGCCATCCAGTCCGGCAGCAAGGCAGAGTGCCATGACCAGATATGGATTGGCCGCGCCATCGGGACTGCGGAATTCCACTCTGGTGCTCGCGCCCCGGGACGCCGGAATACGAATCAGTGGACTGCGGTTAATGTCGGCCCAGGCGATATTGACCGGCGCCTCATATCCCGGCACCAGACGCTTGTAGGAATTGATGAGCGGATTACAGATACACGTCATCCCCCGCACATGCTTCATCAGTCCCGCCACAAAATGATAGCAGTCCTCACTGAGTTTCTTCGGATCTTTTCGGTCGAAGAAAATGTTTTTTCCGTTTCTCGAGAGAGACATATTGATATGCATCCCCGATCCGTCCACATTTTGCACTGGTTTAGGCATAAACGTCGCGTGCAGGCCATGACGTTTGGCAATGGTCTTGACCATCATCTTAAATGTCATGATATTATCTGCCGTGAGCAGGGCATTATCATATTTAAAATCAATCTCGTGCTGTGCCGGCGCCACTTCATGGTGAGACGCCTCAATCTCAAATCCCATTTGTTCCAGATTCATGATGATGTCTCTGCGGGCATTTTCCCCCAGATCAAGGGGCGTCACATCAAAATATCCTGCTTTCTCGTGGGTAATGATCGTCGCCATTCCATTATCGTCGGTGTGGAACAGGAAAAATTCGCATTCCGGCCCCACATCAAAGGTGTAACCCATCTGGGCGGCGTCCTGCAAAACATTTTTTAAAATATGGCGGCAGTCGCCCTCAAAGGGAATCCCCTCAGGACGATAAACATCGCACACCAGTCTGGCCACTTTTCCATTCTGTGGCCGCCACGGCAGTATCTCAAAGGTGTTCAGATCCGGATAAAGGAACATATCCGATTCCTCGATTCTGACAAATCCTTCGATGGATGAACCATCAAACATACATTTATTATCTAACGCTCTCTCAATCTGGCTTGCAGGAATCGCTACATTTTTTAGTGCGCCAAATACATCGGTGAACATAAGCCGCACGAACTGAACATCATTTTCCTCCACCAGTTGAATAATATCCTGTTTGGTATAATCCTTCATGTCTGTCCTCCAAATCTCGTGGATTTCTTGATGATTAGAATGTCAAAAGCCAAACATTTCCCTTGCTGGCTAATTTCCCTAATCATTGATGTAAGTGTCAAAAATGCTCAAACGCTGCCTTTTGATTCCTACATCATATCATTTCGTTTTGTAATTTTCCTCTATATCCCTGTCAATCTGTGCGATATCGATCAGTGACAAGTCATCTCTGCAGGCAGATTCCAGACTTGTCAGCAGTGCATTGGCCGTATCGATGGACGTCAGGCAGATCACGCCCGTCTCCACCGCATGTCGGCGGATCACAAATCCATCCTTGCTCTTCTCGATGCCCTGGGACGGGGTATCGATGATCAGATCGATCTGATGTCCCAGGATCAGGTCCAGCAGATTCGGACGTGGCTCCTCGATCTTATTGATACGCCTTGCCATGACGCCATTCTCCCTTAAATACTTGCAGGTGCTTCTCGTGGCGTAAATCGTATAACCTAATGCCTCAAAACGCCGTCCCACTTCCACGGCCTCCAGCTTATCGGCATCCTTCACGGTCATGATCATCTTTTTATGCTTCGGAAGATCCACGCCCGAACCAAGGAACGCCTTGTATAACGCTTCCTCAAAATTCTTCGAGATGCCCAGGCACTCACCGGTGGACTTCATCTCCGGTCCCAGGCTGATATCGGCGCCGCGAATCTTCTCAAAAGAGAATACCGGCATCTTGATGGCCCAGTAGGGAGATTCCGGCGCAAGGCCCGGGGTATAGCCCAGATTCTTGAGCGTGGTTCCCGTCATCACCTTCGTCGCCAGATCGACGATCGGAATCCCTGTTACCTTGCTGATGTAAGGTACCGTCCGGGAGGACCGCGGGTTCACCTCTATGACATACACCTCGTCCTGATAGACGATGAACTGAATATTGATCAGTCCTATCACATGAAGGGCTCTGGCCAGCAGCTTCGTATAATGGGCGATGACCTTCTTGATCTTCGGCGACAGATCTCTTGCCGGATATACGGATATGCTGTCTCCGGAATGGATGCCGGCTCGCTCCACGTGCTGCATGATACCCGGAATCAGGATATCCTGCCCATCACAGACCGCATCAACTTCAACTTCTTTTCCCATCAGATATTTATCGATGAGAATCGGATGTTCCTGGGCATACCGCTGAATGATATCCATAAATTCCACGATATCCTTATCAGAGATGGCAATCTGCATGCCCTGGCCTCCCAACACGTAGGAAGGACGGATCAGCACCGGATATCCCAGTTCATTCGCTACCCGAATGGCTTCCTCTTTCGTGAAGACGGTATCTCCTTTCGGTCTCGGAATGCAGCATTCCTCCAGAATCTGATCTACACGCACCCTGTCGTCGGCAGCGTCGACATTTTCCGCGCTGGTACCGAGAATCGGGACACCGATCTTATTTAACTTCTCCGTCAGCTTGATGGCCGTCTGCCCTCCAAACTGAACCACGGCGCCGTCCGGTTTCTCCAGTTCCACGATGTGTTCCACATCTTCTTCTGTCAGAGGCTCAAAATACAATTTATCCGCGATATCAAAATCCGTGCTCACCGTCTCTGGATTGTTATTGACGATGATCGTCTCATAACCCATCTGCTTAAATGCCCAGACACTGTGAACGGAACAATAATCAAACTCAATCCCCTGGCCGATCCGGATCGGTCCGGATCCAAGGACCATGATCTTCTTTCTGTCATGCTCCTCCTCCACCTCATTAAAGCTGCCGAAGCAGGAGTAATAATAGGGAGTCTCCGCCTTAAACTCTGCCGCGCAGGTATCCACGACCTTATAGGCCGGACGGATATCCCATTCCCGGCGCACGCTTTTGACATAGGCTTCACTCTTTCCGATCAGCTCGCCGATCACGGAATCCGGGAAGTCCATCCTTTTCGCTTCCAGCAGAAGCTCTCTGTCAAGCTCTGAAGCATGACGCAGGGCATCCTCCATCTCCACGATATTATTCAGCTTATCAATAAACCAGTGGTCGATCATGGTAATCTCATGAATCATCTCCGGGTCCATCTTCCGGCGGAGGGCCTCTGCAATACAGTAAATGCGCAGATCATCAACAATATGCAGGTGTTCTTCCAGTTCCGCGTCACTGAGCTTATCAAAATCTCCGTGCATCAGGCTGTCCACATGCTGCTCCAGGGAACGAATCGCCTTCATCAACGCTCCCTCAAAGTTCGTACAGATGCTCATGACCTCTCCGGTCGCCTTCATCTGTGTCGTCAGATGGCGGGAAGCGGAGATAAATTTATCGAAAGGAAGACGGGGTACTTTTACGACACAATAATCCAGTGCCGGCTCAAAGCTGGCATAGGTCTTCCCCGTCACCGCGTTTTTGATCTCGTCGAGGTGATACCCGAGCGCGATCTTCGCCGTCACCTTGGCAATCGGATAACCGGTCGCCTTGGAAGCCAGAGCAGAAGAACGGCTGACACGAGGATTCACCTCGATGACACAGTACTCAAAACTCTCCGGATGAAGGGCAAACTGGACATTACAGCCTCCCTCCACGCCCAGCTCCGAGATGATATTCAGCGCGGAATTTCGAAGCATCTGATACTCTTTATCTCCGAGCGTCTGGGACGGAGCCACCACGATGCTGTCCCCCGTGTGCACGCCTACCGGGTCGATATTTTCCATATTACAAACTGTGATACAGGTGCCATTTCCGTCTCGCATCACCTCATACTCTATCTCTTTCCAGCCGGCGATGCACCGTTCGACGAGAACCTGTCCCACACGGCTTAGGCGCAGTCCGTTCTGTATGATCTCTATAAATTCTTCTTCATTCTCCGCGATGCCGCCGCCGCTGCCACCGAGCGTATAGGCCGGCCGCAGGGCCACCGGGAATCCGATCTCTCTGGCATAAGCCAGTCCATCCTCGACATTCGTCACGATCTGGCTGGGCGCGATGGGTTCCCCGATCTTCTCCATCGTCTCCTTAAAGGCCTCTCTGTCTTCCGCCTTGCGGATCGTCTTTCCCGTGGTACCGATGAGCTTCACCTTGTGTTCCTTGAGAAAACCGCACTCATCGAGCTCCATGGCGATATTTAAGGCCGCCTGGCCTCCCAGTGTCGGAAGAAGGCTGTCCGGCGATACCTTGATGATCAGTTTCTTGATCACCTCCGCGGTCAAAGGCTCTATATATACCTCATCAGCGATATCCTTATCGGTCATGATTGTTGCCGGATTGGAATTGACAAGAATGACATAAATCCCTTCTTCTTTCAGAGAACGGCACGCCTGCGTCCCCGCGTAGTCAAATTCCGCTGCCTGTCCGATCACAATCGGACCGGAACCAATCACAAGTACCTTTTTTATACTGGGAAACTTAGGCATCTTTCGCCACCTCCATCATATTCAAAAATTCTTTAAACAAAAATTCAGAGTCATTCGGTCCCGGGCAGGCCTCCGGATGGAACTGCACCGTCATCACATTCTTCCCCAGATAATGAATCCCCTCCAGCGTTCCGTCATTGACATTGACAAAGCTCACTTCCGCCACATCCCGGTTCAGGCTGCCTTCCATGACCACATACCCGTGATTCTGGGAGGAAATGTAAACCCGGCCGGTCTTCAGATCCTTGACCGGATGATTGGCGCTCCGATGCCCGTAATGCATTTTCTTCGTGTCGGCGCCGTTCGCCAATGCCATCAGCTGATGTCCGAGACAGATGCCAAAAATCGGGATATCCGTCGCAAACAGCTTCTTCAGTTCCTCGATGATCTCCACACATTCCTTCGGATCTCCCGGCCCGTTGGAAAGCATGATGCCATCGGGCTGGTCGGCAAGGACTTCCTCGGCCTTCGTGTAAGCCGGATACACGGTCACCTGGCATCCTAAGCGGTTGAGCGATCGCTCGATATTATATTTCGCGCCGTAATCCATCAGAGCGACCTTGTATCCGTCGCCCGGCAGCACTCTTTTCTCCTTACATGAGACTTCCCGGACAACGCCCTGTACTTTATATGCTCTGATACGTTCCAATTCTTTATCCAGGTCAAAATCTGCCCTGGTTGTGATCAGTCCATTCATAACACCATGCTCTCTTGATATTCTGGTAAGATATCTGGTGTCCACGCCGGCGATTCCGGGAATATCATATTTCTTTAAAAATGTATCGATTGTCATCTCATTACGAAAATTACTGGCAAGCCTGGAATACTCCCTGACGATCAGACCGCTCGGCCATGGATGACTGGACTCCATATCCTCCGTACATATCCCATAATTACCGATCAGCGGATACGTCATTACCACTGCCTGTCCGGCGTAGGAGGGATCCGTGAGAATCTCCAGATAGCCCGTCATGGACGTGTTAAAAACGATCTCACTGATAACTTCCCTGTCGGAGCCAAAGCTCTCGCCTTGCAACACAGTTCCATCCTCCAGAATAAGAAATGCTTTCATGATGTCTCGTTCCTTTCTCTATAAAAAACAATATACTTTATCGGCTAAAAAATAGAAAATCGTAACTTAAGATTATGGTGCAACCACAACGCGTGTTCCGTGCCCGCAAAGAAAATATCCTGATATGACGACGGCACAAAAAAAAGACAGGTTTCCCCGGCTAAAATAAATGAGTCAGACACATGACTGCCGGGAGCGTATCTTTTTCATATGCAAGATACGCCACCGTAATAATCCTTAAATTGCTAAGATTCTACCATATATCTTATCCAAATACAAGCGCAAAAATGAAAACCGAAAAATCGTAAACTTCAAAAGTGTCACCAGTTGCGCATGGACATGAATCACAGCAAAAACATAAACTTTGCATCCATATAACGATTCTTTGTCATCTGTCACGTCAGCTCCGCGATCTTACTGACGCCCACATAAATCTGACTGATTTTATACCATGTGGCGAAATCCACCTGTCCTGTGACCGGCAGATTAAATATCCTCTGGAACGTTTCCACCGCGTCGGCCGTTGCCGAACCGTAGATACCATCCACCTTGATCACCGGCATAGCCGGGTAATCTCCTGCAATCGTATTGAGCTGCGCCTGCATCTGCCGCACCTTATCCCCGGAAGAACCGATAGTCAGCACGGTAACTGGCCAGGTAGACGGGATGCCTGATATTATTTCCGCAGTATTTTTATAAATATCAATCCCATAATAATACCTGAGAATCTCCTCGGCCGAAAAGCCCTCATCTCCCAGACTTTTCGATCCCCACTGACTCATGCGATTCGGGCAGCTGACCTGCCTGCCGTCGCAGTACTGTGCCAGAATCGGCTGCGTGACATCGGGTCTGGACAGATAACAGTTGAATATACTGTCCACCACCTGGCTGATGCTCTCGTAAACTGTTTTTCCATGAATCCATTTCTGATCATACGCAGTCAAAGAGGTAATGGTAAAATCGTATGATTTGTTCCGGTACCATTCCGTATAAACACGGTTTAAGGTAAAAGACATGATGGCAAGGATATTGGCCCGGAGGGTCTCCGTCGGCCATGTGGAATATATCTCGCAGGAAGCCACATTTTTGATGTAATCCTTATACAATACATAATAATCAGCTGCCGTATTATCCGTAATCGCCCCGTCATGAACCACCACATATTCCGGAATGACGACGCGGCTCAGCACCACTTTGCCGGTGGCACTGATATCCTTGATTTCACTTTCAGCAATCTTCGGCGGGTACTCCCCAAATAATGTATGCGGACCGATGGCTAAAATCTCATAATCGCCTTTCCCGGTGCCGACCAATCCCTGGTTTTGCAGCGCCAGCTGCCCGGAAAAAACCTGTACTCCGGAAACCAGCAACGGCTCAAAGCCATCCGCCTGAATCTTTACGTTATATTCTGAATAAGGCTGTTCTTCCACTGGTTCCATGGAATATTCGAGCGGTGGCGCTTCCAGTTCTATGCTCTCCGTCTGTCCCGGAGAATCCGTCACCAGACTTTCAAGAGTCCGGTCCGGTTCCCCCGTCCGGGCAATCTCCACCGTCGCCCCGGGGATTGGTCTTGCCGTCCCGCCTTCCACCAGACTCACTTTTAATTTCCCGTAATCTGCCATATACTCACCTGCCGCACCATCTTATCCTCAATCCGACTTCGTTTTGATTTGTTTCAATTTATGTTAAGAAATTGAAACAAATCATAGAAAATCGATGGATGGAAAAGACGATGTACTACTTTTTTCGTGAACGACATAACGTCGTTTATTATAGTGAATGCGCTTTCGGGAAAAATGTTACTTTCATATTTGACGGCGCAGCACAGAACGTATTATACTACAAAAAGCACCAAATAACGAGAATGTACGGAAACGCCAAAACGTCAGGCCGTTCCGAAATGATAAAATGATATGGAAACCATGGATATCGCTAATTGAGATATCTGATAAATTTCATCAGGAGAATGTGTGCCTCTCATTAAAATATCTGTTAAGTTTTATCAGGACAATAGATATCCCTAATCGATAATTAAGATAAAAAAGGTCAGGAAGTACATTATGAATAAAATAAATTATCAAAAAGAACTGAATCAGATCACAAAAAATATCGGAGAAAATGCTCCTCAAGATAAAAAACCGCATCTATTCCTGCACGCCTGCTGTGCTCCCTGCAGCAGCTATGTCCTGGAATATCTCACCCGTTATTTTCGCATCACTCTCTTCTATTATAACCCCAATATCACCCCGGAGTCGGAGTATCAGAAGCGGGTATCGGAACTCAAACGTTTTATGGCGGAGGCCGGCTACGAAGGACAGGTAACCTTTATGGAAGGGCGTTATGAACCGGAGGTTTATTTTGAGACCGTCCGGGGAATGGAAGATCTCCCGGAGCGGAGCATTCGCTGCTACCATTGCTATGAGCTGCGCATGCGGGAAGCTGCCAGAGAGGCCGCTCACCTTCATGCGGACTACTTTACCACGACGCTTTCCATCAGCCCTCACAAAAACGCCCAGTGGATCAATGAGATCGGGCAGCGCCTCGCGCAGGAGTACGGCGTTCCTCATCTGCCTTCTGATTTTAAAAAAAAGAGCGGATATCTCCGCTCGATCGCACTATCTGAAGAATACCGGCTGTATCGTCAGAATTATTGTGGCTGTATATTTTCCAGAAACCCGCTCACGTCTTCTTGATAAATTTATTCCCGCATTTGGGGCAGGTAATCTCTATCTTCCCCTTCCCCTTTGGGACGCGAATCTTCTGGGCACAGACCGGACATTTGAAAAAACGAAAAATCTGTGCCTGCTCTCTTTCCTGGCTCTTACGGTCAAAATATTCAAAAAAGGGGTGAAGCAGTCTCATAAACTGCTGATTCTCCCTGTCTCTTTTATAACGCTTATGGGAAAAAAAACGAAGGATGCAGATAAGGATCGGAATAAGACTGACCGCATTCCATCTCTGAACAGACGCTACCGGAATCAAAGCCGTCAGCAGATTAATCAAAACACTTAGAAACAACAGGCCACAAGACAGGCCGTCAAATCCGTATATCCCATGAAAAAAACTTTTTAAATGCTTCATCTTTCCGTCCACTCCCTGTTCAACCAATCATACGTAATAATCCAAATACGATCGTACTGCCCGCTCCCATGATGATGCCAGCCAAAAGCACTCCGCACATGACAGCAATAATACTGGACCGAAAATCCATCTTCAGAATGCTTGCCGCCAGTGTCCCCGTCCACGCGCCGGTTCCCGGCAAAGGGATTCCAACAAAAAGCAACAGCGCCACAAAAAGTCCTCTTCCCGCCTTCTGCTGCAGTTTCTCCCCGCCCCGTTCTCCTTTTTCTATACACCAATTGCAAAATGGACAAAACAGTGGAATACTGTGCGTGCTCCCCCACTCCAGCACCTTTCGCGCAAACAGGTATATAAACGGCACCGGGAGCATATTGCCAATGATTGCTATAACGTATGACGGCAAAAGGGGCAGTTGAAAACCGACCGCGTAAGGGATGGCTCCTCTTAACTCAATAAGCGGAACCATGGAGATCAAAAAAACAATAACATATTCTTTCAAAATATTATCCTCTTTCTTTTCAGTTGTATTCCATTATTCCATAGAAACCTTTTCCCGTCAAGATGTAGGAGTTTACTGTTTTCTTTCATCTTGTTTCCGGCTGTTTTATAGTGTGACAGCAAATGTCGTGACCACTCCATTTATGTGAACTACCCATTATCTAAAGCCAATGGGGTTGCGGTCAACTTATTTCAAAAGTGACTGGCGCATCACCTGGATAAATTCGACATTGGTTTTCGTCTTTTTAAAGAACTGGAGAATCTGCTCCATATTTTCTTCCGTGCGACTACCTGACATTTCCCGATGTAAAGAATATACCACTTCCTGCTCTTCCCTGGAAAGCAGCAGGTCATCCCTTCTGGTACTGGATTTTTGAATGTTGATGGCTGGGAAGATCCTCTTTTCCGCCAGCTTGCGATCCAGGACCAGTTCCATATTTCCGGTTCCTTTAAACTCCTCAAAGACGACGTCGTCCATCTTGCTTCCGGTATCCACCAGGGCTGTGGCCAGAATGGTGAGACTTCCGCCTTCCCGCATATTCCTGGCAGCGCCAAAAAACTTTTTCGGCATATGCAGCGCTGCCGGATCCAGGCCGCCGGAAAGAGTGCGCCCGCTTGGTGGCACCACCAGATTATACGCTCTGGCCAGACGCGTGATACTGTCAAGGAGGATGACCACGTCTTCTCCATGTTCCACAAGACGCTTCGCCCGCTCTAAGACCATCTCAGACACACGCTTGTGATGTTCCGGCAGTTCGTCAAAGGTCGAATAAATCACTTCCGCATTTGGTCCTTCGATGTATTCACGGATATCGGTCACTTCCTCCGGCCGTTCATCAATCAGCAGGATGATCAGCTTCATATCCGGATGGGTCGTCGTGATACTTTTTGCAATCTGCTTGAGTAATGTGGTTTTTCCGGTTTTCGGCTGGGAGACGATCATTCCTCTTTGTCCTTTTCCAATTGGAGAAAGCAAGTCCACCATACGCATCGAAACCGGTGCGCCCGGTGTTTCCAGACGAATCCTCTCATTCGGGAAAATCGGCGTCAGATCCTCAAAATTCTTCCTTTTTTGGGCGTCATATGGCTTGTAACCATTCACCGATTCCACATAAAGCAGGGCACTGTACTTTTCATTTTGTGTTTTTACACGGATATTTCCTACAAGGATATCTCCCGTCTTCAGATTAAAGCGACGAATCTGGGAAGGCGAAACGTAGACGTCATTATCTCCCGGAAGATAATTTTCACATCGGATAAAGCCAAATCCGTCCTGCATCACCTCCAGGATGCCGTCTGCCTTCGCGCCACTGTCAAGACTCGCCAGCTCGCTCTTCATGCCATTTTCCAGGCGACCCTTCTCTGCCTTGTCCGACGAAAAACGATTGTTCTGATTCTCTGTCTCTCCCTTGTCACTATTTCCGTTTCTGCCACGGTTCCCCGCATTCTCGTATCCGCCTCGGTTGTAGCGGTAAGTCTGATTCTCGTATACACCTCGATTACTGTTCGTTCCTGTCCCTTTGTTACCGCGATACCTTGAACGCTCAGGCTCACCCTCTTCATCGCCTGTGCTTCTGTTGCCAAGATACCCGGAATGCTCAGACCCACCTTCTTCACCGCCTGTGCTTCTGTTACCGCGGTACCTGGCATTTTCCGACGTGCCTTCCTCGCTGTGATCCTCCTGATTCACACGAGTATCCGGCTTCTCCGTCTCGACTGCTTCTGATCTATTTTGAGAAATTCCTGTTTCTTTTTCCACATTTTCAACATTTACTTCATATTCCGTCAGCCTGTCAATCAGCTGATCCTTTTTTAACGTAGTGATTCCCCGCATTCCTTTTTCTTTTGCTACTGCGCGCAATTGCAGTAATGTCATTTCTTTATAATTCATCAAAACCTCCATTGACCATGACAAGTTACTGTCCACAGCTACGCGTGAATAGTAACTATAACAACAATAACTGTGTCAAAAAACACCTGACACAGCATATATACTTTTTATTCCAATATCAAAAACAGCTGACACAGCGTATATACTTTTTATACTATACTGGATGCAAATGTACTTTAAGAATAATGAGAATATTGATATTCAGAAAGCGATAACTCTTCATGCAAGAGCATATCCATGCAGGAGGGTTATCAAAATGATGTGCTCTGTAAGAGACATATATATGCTTATATAATAACATAATTTTTTAAGAAAACAACCGTATTTTTCTTTTTCTTCATTGCAGAATCGAATTCCCGATGTTACAATATGATTTTAGAAAGAGTGAAAACAACAGGAGACAGTCATTGTACGTATTATATACCCCATGGAACGCTATTATTCTTATGATCGGTTTTTAAAGGAAACATTTGGAGAAAAGATATATAAAATATGTCTCAATGGAGGATTTACCTGTCCAAATAGAGACGGAACGATCTCCCGTGGCGGATGTATCTTCTGCAGTGAAGGTGGCAGCGGAGAGTACGCAGGAGATGCTAACCTCTCCATCACACAACAACTGGCTGTCGGCAAGGCACAGACCGATCGCAAATACCATGGTGATAAATACATCGCCTATTTTCAGGCTTTTACCGGCACTTACGCTCCCGTGGAGCGACTTCGCTCTCTTTATGAGGAGGCCATCCGACCGAAAGAGATTCGGGCGTTGGCCATCGGAACCCGGCCAGACTGCCTTACGGAAGAGATTTATGATCTGCTGGAAGATCTAAACAGAAGGAAACCGGTTTTTCTGGAAATGGGTCTGCAGACCTGCCACGATTCGACGGCACATTTTCTAAACCGCGGGTATGAAACGGAAATGTTCACGCGGGCTGCAGAAGAATGTGCCCGACGACATATCCGTGTCACTGCTCATCTCATTCTCGGTCTCCCTGGTGAATCTCCTTCCATGCAGGCGGAAACCATCCAGTATCTGAATGCCCTTCCGGTTGGTGGTGTAAAGCTTTCCATGCTCCATATCATAAAGAACACCCGGCTGGCAGAACTCTATGAGCAGAATCCCTTTCCTGTTTTTACCCTGGAAGAATATGCAGGGTGCGTCATCTCCTGTATCGAACTTCTGCGAAAAGACATCGTGATCGAGAGGATTACCGGTGACGGTCCTGGACATCTGCTCATCGCGCCTCGCTGGAGTCTGGATAAGCGCCGTGTCCTCAACACGATTCATCACCAGATGAAACTGCAGGACGCCCGGCAGGGGAGATATTGTAATCATTGATATTGTAATCATTTTGTTTTGGAAGCATTTCGCGAAGATTTACCGATTCTTTCAAACATATCACAATAATCTGGGCAATATAATCTTAATAATCGAAAACAATTCATAGTTATTGGAGACAAAATGGCAGAAGAATCTATGACCTTATATAAATTGATGATCCTTTACATGCTGGATAAGGCAGATTTCCCTTTGACGAATTCTCAGCTCATCGAATATTTCGTCGGAATCGGCTATATCCCTTATTTTCATTTGCAGCAATCCCTCAATAACCTGTTGGATTCCTCTTTCATCCAAAAAGAACGGATCCGTAATTCCACCCGGTACCTTATAACGCCAGCCGGACAGGAAGGCCTGAAATTGTTCGAATCCAAACTATCTGCCGGCATAAAAAAAGACATCCTCAACTATTGTAAGGACAACAATTATCGTTTGCGCAAAGAGGCAAATATCGTCGCTGATTATTATCCAGACAAAAATGGGGAATATATGGTGGATGTCTGCATTAAAGAACGGGACAGCCTGCTCCTGGAACTGAAATTAAATGTCGTTTCCAAAGAACAGGCCATCGCCGTCTGTGACAAATGGTCTGAAAAAAGCGAAGAGATTTACGCACAGATTATAGATAACCTTCTTTTTGATACCGACGCGACGATGGATGATACGGTAAATACCGATGCAGCAACGGAAACGGCAAAATAGAATCTTCTTTTTGATACCGATGCGGCATGGTCTACAGATACGGTAAAAAAGACTTCTCCTCTCTAATATGCCATCGTGCGAAAACACTTGACAGAGCTCTATTCTTAAGTTTATCTACTTTCGTCGCTATGATCTCCGGAGAAAAGCCATTGCTTAAGATCCAGCGATACATCTGCACGTCATTGGCCGACGGTTTATGCCGCAGATCGATAAGGAGGAAGACCATCCTCAGCTGCCGGGAGGTATGCAGATATCGCTCGATCATCGGTCCCCATTTGGCTGACACTTCCTTTGATATCTTCGCGTAACCATATCCCGGCAGATCGACGATGTAGATCTCCTGATTCACATTATAAAAGTTAATCGTCTGTGTCTTCCCCGGCTGACCGGAAGTGCGGGCAAGGGCCTTCCGGTTAACGAGAGCATTAATCAAAGAAGACTTCCCCACATTGGATTTCCCCGCAAAAGCGACTTCCGGCAACATGTTATCCGGCAATTTACTGGTAATTCCGCAGACTGTTTCCAGTTCCACATTTTTTATGATCATATTTAAAAATCTCCTTATTTATACAAGAGCACTTGCCAGTACCTGCGTCATATCTTCCACAAAAGTGATGGTCAGACCATCGGTAATCTCTTTATCAAGTTCTTTGATATTCCTCTTGTTTCTGTCGGGGACGAGAACCTCCTTCATCCCGACGGCTTTTGCCGCCAGAAGCTTCTCCTTGAGTCCACCGATTGGAAGCACTCTGCCGCGGAGCGTAATCTCTCCGGTCATGGCGAGGTCTCCCCGCACCTTTTTACCGGTTATCGCGGACAACATGGCCGTGGCCATGGTAATACCGGCAGATGGCCCATCCTTCGGCACAGCCCCTTCCGGTATATGAATATGGATGTCGTGATGTTCAAAGAAGTCCTCTTCTATGCCATAGGTTCTGGCAACAGAGCGGATATAGCTCAATCCGATCTGCGCGGATTCTTTCATCACATCACCCATCCGACCGGTGAGAGCCAGTTTACCCTTCCCTGGCATCACATTTACCTCTATGCTCAAGGTATCTCCGCCGACACTGGTCCAGGCCAATCCCCTGACGATGCCCACTTGCGGTTTTGCCGCTTTTTCCTCCTCAGAAAAAGGTGCCATACCCAGAAGTTCTTCCAGATTCTTCTCCCGCACTTCCAGTTTCTTTTCCCCATCGATGATCGCCCGGGCTGCCTTGCGCATCAACCGTCCGATCTTTCGTTCCAGATCTCTCACGCCGGCCTCTCTGGTATAAGAGCGAATCATCTCATAAATGACCTCATCGGGAATTGATATCTGTTTTTTTCGAATGCCATTGACCTTCCTCTGTTTCGGAATCAGATACCGCTTCGCGATATGGAACTTCTCATTCTCAGTATAGCTGGATAACTCGATGATTTCCATCCGGTCCAGAAGCGGTTTGGAAATGCGCTCCGGCTCATTGGCTGTGGCAATAAACAGCACCTCACTCAAATCCAACGGAACTTCCAGGTAATGGTCTCGGAAATTAACGTTTTGCTCTCCGTCGAGGACCTCCAGCAACGCCGAAGCCGTATCCCCTTTATAATCACTGCTGACCTTATCGATCTCATCTAACAGCATCAGAGGATTGCAAACGCCGGCCTGACGAATGCCCTCCGCGATTCGGCCTGGCATCGCGCCCACATACGTCTTTCGGTGGCCACGGATTTCCGCCTCATCATGGACGCCGCCAAGGGAAATCCGGACATACTTTTTATCCAATGCTCTGGCGATAGAGCGCGCAATGGAAGTTTTTCCCGTTCCCGGAGGCCCGGCCAGGCACAAAATCGGCGTCCGGCCTTTTTTCGTCAGAGAACGCACCGCCAGATAATCCAGAATCCGCTCTTTTACCTTTTCCAGCCCATAGTGATCCTCTTCCAGAATCTCTGTTGCCTTTTTCAAGTCTTTATTTTCTTTGGAAGCCTTATTCCAAGGCATTTCCAACATATTTTCAATGTAATTGCGCATGACAATGCTCTCGGAAGCCATGGGCGGCACCCCTTTAAAGCGATGGATCTCTTTACGAATCTTCTCTTTCACTTTTTCCGACGCATCTAGTTTTTCACACTTTTCCAGATATTCATCGCCTTCAGAGGAAACATCATCTTCCCCCAATTCCTTACGAATCACCTTCTGCTGCTCCCGAAGCAGATAATCCTTCTGATTTTTATCCACGCTCTCTTTCACTTTTGCCGTAATCTCATTGCGGATATCACTGATCTCTGCTTCTTCCGTAAGGTCTTCCATGAGGATTTCTGATTGACGAAGGACATCGGTCTCTTCCAGAAACAGCTGCTTTTTTTCCAGTTCCAGAGGCAATCCCGCCTCCAGTTCATACATCAGCGGGAGAAGTGCGCCGCTGTTGATCGCCGACTGTATGGGCTGTGTGACAAACTTCGGATTTTTACCCGCATAATCTTTTAATAGTTCGCAAATGGAGCGGAAAATCGCTTTTTCCTGATTCCCCGTTTCCGGAAAATGTACCGATTCCATCACCTCAACAATAGCCCATGGACAAGGCTCCACATCCTGATAATCCAAAACTCTCGCGCGGGAAATACCTTCTACAAATACTCGTAATATATTCTGCGAAAGCTTTACCATCTGCTGTATTTTTGCGATCGTTCCTACTTGAAACAGATCCTCTTCCGATGGTTTCTCCACGGAAGGATCCCTCTGGTTCAGCAGAAAAATCTTTTGATCGTGGCTGACGGCTTCTTCCAGTGCCTTCAGAGATTTGGCTCTGGACACTTCAAAAAACACTGAAGTACATGGGTAGACTACCTTCCCCCGGAGTGCAAGAACCGGAAGTGCATTGTTTTCCATATCGTTCCTCCTGTCCGTATCTATTTCTGTAAAAACAATATCAGGCCGGCACAAGCAACCTTCGATCCTCTGCTTGTGTCAGCCTGTTTCTCGTGATATTATGCAATCTCGTTGCTGCTTTTTTTTCTGTATTTCTTCGTAATGCTTTTCTTTCCAACCGGTTCATCATGATAAGTCAGAATCGGCGCGCTGCTTCCTTCGACCGCTTCTTTTGTAATCGTGACCGTTGCTACCAGTTCATCAGACGGAATGGAGTACATCAGATCCATGACAACAGCTTCCATGATGGATCGCAATCCTCTGGCGCCCGTCTTCCTCTCGATCGCCTTCCTGGCGATCGCTTTCAGAGAATCGTCTGTAAAATTCAGCTCCACGCCATCCAGCTCAAATAACTTTTTATACTGTTTTACCAGAGCGCTCTTTGGTTCCGTAAGAATCCGGATTAACGCTTCCTCATCCAGAGGATTCAGAGAAACATTGACCGGTACACGCCCGATAAACTCCGGAATCAGTCCGTATTTCACAAAATCCTGCGGAAGCACCTGTCTTAACAGTTCTCCGACATCCTTTTTGTCTCTGTCGATAATCTCCGCCTGAAATCCCATGGCCTTCTTGCCGATACGGCTCTCTACTATCTTTTCCAGGCCATCAAAGGCTCCTCCACAGATAAACAGGATATTGGTCGTATCAATCTGCAGAAACTCCTGATGGGGGTGCTTGCGGCCACCCTGAGGCGGAACAGAAGCCACGGTTCCCTCCAGAATCTTCAACAGTGCCTGCTGAACACCTTCCCCGGAAACATCTCTGGTGATGGAGGTGTTCTCAGACTTTCTCGTAATCTTATCAATCTCATCGATATAGATAATACCTGTCTGCGCTCGCTCAATATCGTAATCCGCAGCCTGTATGAGCTTCAGAAGAATATTTTCCACGTCTTCTCCGACATAACCGGCTTCCGTAAGCGCCGTCGCGTCCGCGATAGCAAATGGCACATTTAAAAGCCTTGCCAGTGTCTGCGCCAGAAGCGTCTTCCCACATCCGGTCGGCCCGAGCATGATAATATTACTCTTCTGCAGTTCGATATCGTAATTTTTATCCGTCAGAATCCGTTTATAATGATTGTAGACAGCGACCGATAAAACCTTTTTCGCCTCTTCCTGACCGATGACATAATCATCAAGAAATGCCTTCATCTCCTTCGGCTTCATGAGATTGATCTCCTGAGTGTCATCGCCATATTCCTCAAATTCATCCTCCATGATCTCTGTGCACACTTCGATACACTCGTCACAGATATATACGCCTTTCGGTCCCGCCACAAGCTTTCGCACCTGATCCTGCGTCTTGTTGCAAAATGAACAGCGGAACTGTTTATTATTGTCTAAACGTGATGCCATATTTTCACCTCTTTTATAATGTTCAAGCTACGCGGATGGACACACATAACGGGCTCTTACTGATAGAAAGGTTACCGCAGTATAATCTGCGATAACCTCCATATCTTACTGTCTCTTATCTACAACAACATCAATCAGGCCATATTCCTTCGCTTCCTGCGCCGTCATATAGTTATCCCGCTCTGTGTCAATGCAGATCTGTTCGTAAGTCTGTCCCGTATTCTCCGCAAGGATACGATTCAATTTTTCTTTCGTCTTTAAAATATGCTCCGCAACAATCTCAATCTCTGTAGCCTGACCCTGAGCGCCACCGGACGGCTGATGGATCATGATCTCCGCATTCGGAAGCGCAAGACGTTTGCCCTTCGTGCCTCCAGCAAGAAGAAATGCTCCCATGCTGGCTGCCATCCCCATGCAAATCGTAGATACGTCACATTTAATAAACTTCATGGTATCATAAATAGCCATACCTGCCGTCACAGATCCACCCGGACTCATAATGTAAAGATTAATATCCTTTTCCGGATCCTCCGCCTCAAGGAAAAGCATCTGTGAGACGACCAGACTGGCCGTCACATCATTCACCTCTTCCCCCAGGATAATGATTCTGTCTTTTAATAAACGGGAATAGATATCATATGATCTCTCCCCATGACTTGTCTGCTCAATAACATAAGGTACTAAACTCATATTTATGCCCCCTGTTCACCTTATTATCACACGACTGAATTCTACATCTATTCTTCTTCGAAATCAAGCTCCTCACTCGCTTCTGTCACAACAGCCTGCTCCAGAACAAACTTCACTGCCTTCTGAACCGCAAGGTCTTTCTTCATATCCTCTTTCTGCGCTTCTCCATAATAAGATGCAATCTGTTCCACATCCATCTGATACATGGCTGCCATCTTCTCGTACTCTTTGTTCACATCTTCATCGGTTGCTTCAATGGATTCTGCCGCAACGATCGCTTCCAGAACAAGGGAACTCTGAATCCTCTTTTCGGCATCCGGCCGCATGCTCTCTTCCAATTCTTCACGGCTCTGCCCGGTAAACTGAAGATACCGATCAAAGGTGATGCCCTGATAGCTCATTCTCTGTTCATATTCCTGCATCATCTGCTCTACCTGAGAATCGATCATCGCTTCTGGGATATCCATCTCGGAATTCGCCACAATCTGATCCACTAACGCATTCTCCATCACCGTTTTGGCCTGTTCTTCTTTACCTTCTGTAAGTTTCTTCCTGATATCCTCTTTATATTCCTCCAAAGAATCAAACTCTGTGGTATCCTGCGCGAAATCATCATCAATCTCCGGAAGCTGTTTTTCCGTGATGCCAAGAATCTCTACATGGAAAACAGCCGGCTTACCAGCCAGTTCTTCCGCATGATACTTCTCAGGAAAAGTCACTTCCACATCCTTCTCGTCTCCGATATTCAGGCCGACAAGCTGATCCTCGAAAGTATCAATAAAGGAATGGGAACCAATCTCCAGCTTCTGGTTATCTGCCGTGCCACCGTCAAAAGGAACGCCATCGATCGTGCCGGCATAATTCAAGGTGATGATATCTCCTTCTTTCACTGGTCTATCCTCAATCGTGATCTCTCTCGCATTCTCATTCTGCGCGGCAACCAGCTTCTCATTAATCTCTTCCTCTGTTACTTCCACACTCTGTTTCTCTACTTCAAGACCCTTATACTGTCCTAATGTCACTTCTGGCTTAACCGCAACGGTAGCTGTGAAAATAAAGTTCTCTCCCTTGCCGATCTGTGTCACATCGATCTCCGGCTGCGAAACCACTTCAACGCCAGATTCTTCTACCGCATCCGTGTAAGCCTTCGGCAGGATATCATTCGCCGCGTCTTCATAGAAAACGCCGACGCCATATGTTCTCTCTATCACATTCATCGGAACCTTGCCCTTACGAAATCCCGGCAGATTAAAAGAACCTTTCTTCTTGTTATATACTTTCTTGCAGGCCGCATCAAATTCCGCTGCTTCTACCTCCACGGTAAGCATAGCCATATTATGCTCTAATTTTTCAACCTGTACACTCATTGACGTATCCTCCTTAAAATAATATGTTCCTTATTATAACTGAATCAGGTCAAAATAGAATCTTGATATAAGTGTCAAAAGTGTCACATTCCCCTCGATCAGTTTACGTTTTTCTCTATATCTGAAAACACATTTTAGTATTATAGCATGTTAAGAAAACCCTGTCCATAACTTTTTACGCAAATTACATCGCACTGTCGCACGGATTAATCGAGTCTTTTGCTCAAATCCCTCCGCACGGCCATACTTGCGCGGGATGTTTCCCATGGAGCTTTATCGCCCGGATGCCTGGCAACGCACGGCCATACTTGCGCGGGATGTTTGCATTTCTGAGAGGATGGATTTTCAGAACAGCAATACGGAAGGGAATCCCGCTGTTATCGGTATGCCCTTCCGTATTCATACACCCCGAAGGATTCGAGGCAGCCTATCTTATTGTGCACGCGTCATATTGTGCTCGCGTCAGATCGGAATTATTCTTCACTGCTCCCAGCCATCTCCTGCTCCTGCTTTTTGATCATCTTGCGAACCATTTCTCCGCCGATGGAGCCTGCTTCTTTCGCGGTGATATCTCCGTTATATCCCGGTTTTAAATCCACACCGATCTCATCAGCTACTTCCATCTTAAAACGATCCATCGCGTCCTTTGCTTCAGGAACCTCCACCTGATTTGATCTGGTACTGTTTTTTGCCATTGTTTTTACCTCCGTTGTTTAGGGTATCATCCGGATGACAATCTTACGCATAATCTATTGCCATGTGAACAGTTACTCTATTGTCATCGGTATATGCTTCACTTTTGGTGAAGCATATCAAAAGCTTTTGTTTACCGTAAACCTATTATCTGCAAAAACGGAACAAATATAATGGAAAATATTGAAATCAAATCCGAAACTTTATAAGGCCATATCTGCAATTCTATAAAATCATGTCCGCAACTTTATAACGTCGTGTCCGTATTTTTATAAAATCTTATCCTCAATCTTATAAAATTAAATCTGTCATTTTTATAAAATCATGTCTGCAATCTCTAAGGGATGTTTCACAAATATCCTGCCGCCTTTCTCCTCCAGGAAGCCACGCTCGCGAAATCCCCATTCGCACAGGATATAATCCATCCCGCAATGATCCGCTGTCAAAAGATCCACTTCGGAATCTCCGACATAAACGGCATGCGCCACATCGCTGTCCAGCTCTTTTAATGCCGCTAAAACCATATCCGGCGCCGGTTTTTTGCGAATCCCTTCGCTCTCCTTTTCCCCGATGGCCACTGGAATCGTCCCCTTGAAATAAATCTCGGCCAGTTCTTTCACCGCGAAATCCGCTTTATTGGAAACGATAGCCATTTTAATATGGTTTTCGTTAAGGACTCTGATCAGATCCATAATTCCGTCGTAAGGTTTTGTCAAATCGTTACAGTGGACGCCATAATGTTCCCGGAAGCTTTCAAATATAGAAGAGAATGCTTCGTGATCCTGTCCCGAAGGAACCGCTCGGGTCATCAGGTTCAAAATGCCGTTGCCGACAAATTGCCGAATCTCCTCTCGGGAGCGCAGGGGACAACCGTAAGCCTTTAACGCATAGTTTACACTGTTCATCAAATCATCCAGCGTATCCAGCAACGTTCCATCCAAATCAAATATTACTGTGTCTTTTTCGTTCATGCTCTTTATATCTACTTTCGAATCATTTTTCTAGTGATGCTGGCGATATCTTTCGCCCCGCACATAGCCATCGTATCTTTTAATTCGGCAGCGAGTTTCTCCACGTAAAGACGCACGCCCTCTTCCTGCCCTCCGTAAATGGCCTGTACAAATGGTCTGGCGATAAGAACCGCGTCCGCTCCCATGGCGATGGCTTTGAAAACATCGATTCCAGTACGGATGCCTCCGTCCACGAAAATCTTCATGCGCCCTTCGTTCCAATCTACGATTTCTTCCAAAACCTCCGCCGTTGACGGTGTCTGATCAAGAACCCGTCCGCCATGATTGGAGACAACGATGGCTGATGCTCCAGCTTCATAAGCCTTTTTCGCCCCTTTCACTGTCATGATGCCTTTTACGATGAATGGTCTTTCCGCATCATGAATAATCAGGGACAACTCTTCTACCGTCTTACTTCCGGCCGGTGGCGTCATGTTTTTTAAAAACGGGAGGCCGGCCGCATCGATATCCATCGCGGCCATGATCGCGCCACTTTCAAAAACCATCTCCAGTTTTTCATGAATCATCTCCACATTCCATGGTTTGATCGTCGGAATCCCGATGCCGTCATTATCCTTGATGGCTCTGGTTGCTGCCTGGAACACATCCGGATTCGTCCCATCGCCGGTAAAAGCAGCAATTCCGCAGTCCGCACAGGCGGAAACGAGAATCTGATTATATTCCTCATCATCATATTTGTCCCCGTAATGCAGGCGCATAGCGCCGACCGGTCCAGCAAAGAACGGATATTTAAACTGATTGCCAAAAAGCTCGATCCGGGTATCCGGCTCTGCATTGTCACATATCGTATCCATATTAATGCGCACCTGCTGCCACTGGTCATAGTTACGGATGGCGACATCGCCGATGCCCTTGGCACCTGGGCCAGGAATCTGGTTCTTACATGCGCGCCCGTTACAGACCGGGCACACCTTACAATACGGTCCAATCTCGAATCTGGCCTGTTTCATCACTTCTTCGTACGTCATAATATTATCCCCCTTTTTCTGAATTCTGTCATAACGTTTCTGTCACAACTTTTCTGTCATAACTATATTTCACTTTATTTTTTACTTTATTTAAAGAATATAAAGAAACAAAAGCTTCTCTTTTATATTCGTCTATTCTACCATATTCCAATATCATTTTCTACATTTAAAATAGGGCAACCAGGAATTTAGTTACTTTTCACGAGTTGGTGGAAATACGGACAAAAACGCTAGGAGCAGAAGAATAGTGTGTAAAATCAGAGAGATGGTACGGACTGAAATCCTCAAAATCGAAAAATGGCGTGTATAATCAATGAGA
>JAJQDO010000239.1 GCA_021202175.1 Clostridiales bacterium
CCTTACTTCAATATAAGCTATAACTTATAACATTTATATGATAAAATAAAAGTAATAATTTATATAGGAGGATTGGAAATGAAAGGATTATTTATCATAAATCCATCATCCGGAAGACAAAATTTTCAAGATAAACTGAAAGAAATAGCAGGCATCCTGATTATGGAAAAGACGTGCAGAGTGATAGATGTATTTTACACGGAAAAAAAGGACGATGCCTTAAATAAAGCAGCCTCATTAAAAAAAGAAGAGTACGATTTTGTAGTTGCTGTTGGAGGAGACGGTACACTGAATGAAGTGATAAATGGAGTTATTCTCAGCCATAGCAATATCCCTGTTGCTGTGATTTCGGCAGGAACGGTGAATGATTTTGCAAATTATTTGAAGTTACCTCAGAATCCGAAAGAGTTTTGTCAGATGATTAAAGACTTTAAGTTAAAAATGGTGGATGTAGGGCGAGTAAATGGAAAGTATTTTATTAATGTTGTAGCTGCAGGAATGCTTTCTGATATTGGTTTTAAAGTACCAAAAGATAAGAAGGCAGCGATGGGTAAGATCGCGTATTATGCGGAAGGAGCAATAGATCTCCCTAAACAGTTTGGACAGACAATGAATCTTCGCTTTATGGTGGATGAAGAGATTTTTGAAGAAGAAGTTTTGCTTTTTATGGTTGCAAACAGCCAGAGTGTGGGAGGATTTAAGGAAATTGCCCCTCTCGCCTCTACGAGTGATGGAAAATTTGATGTTCTGATTATTAAAAAAATGGACATTTTACAAGTGATGCCTCTATTAGTCTCTATATTACAGGGAAATCATGTAAATCATCCCTCAGTAGAATATTTTCAGGCAAATAGCATGAGAATTGAAAGTCTCGATGAAGAGATATTTGATGTGGATTATGATGGAGAACAGCTGATGGATGATTTTCCTTTAGAAATAGAATTGATACCGGCGGCTATTCAGATTATTGTTCCAATGGAATAGGCCTAATCTGTTTCATGTGATTTATAAGACAGGATTCCGTTCTAACATTGTCATGTGCATTTAAAAAGTTAAAAATATTATGGTTAGGGTAAGGTCTGTAAATAGCTTCAACAGATTGGAAAATTCGAGTGTCCACTGTTATGGGTATATAATATTTTTCCATAAAGCATAATTAAACTTGCAAATTAGAAGAGAATAGTCTATTATTACACCGTAAATGTCTTATAAATATAGTATGATTGTTAGTGATAATCATGGAGGAAAGTATGCTAGATTTAAAATTTGTGAGAGAAAATCCAGAGATTGTAAAACAAAATATTCGGAATAAATTTCAGGAAGAGAAACTTCCACTTGTTGATGAAGTGATTGAGTTGGATGCGAAGAGAAGAAAAACGCAACAGGAAGCAGACAACCTGAGAGCAAGCAGAAAAAAGATATCAAAACAGATCGGGGCTTTGATGGCTCAGGGAAAAAAAGAAGAGGCAGAAGAAGTAAAACAGCAAGTTACGAGGAATGCGGAGCGGTTAGCAGAGCTTGAAGCATTGGAAACAGAGATTGGCGAGAAAGTGACTGCTATTATGATGCGCATTCCCAATATTATCGACCCGAGTGTTCCAATTGGCAAAGATGACAGTGAAAATGTAGAGATTCAAAGATATGGTGAACCGTTAGTACCAGATTTTGAAATCCCTTACCATACAGACATTATGGAAAAATTAAATGGCATTGATCTGGAAAGTGCAAGAAAGGTTGCCGGTAATGGATTCTATTATCTGATGGGTGATATCGCAAGACTTCATTCGGCAGTAATCGCATACGCCAGAGATTTTATGATTGACAGAGGATTTACTTATTGCGTACCTCCATTTATGATTCGCAGCAATGTTGTAACTGGCGTTATGAGTTTTGCAGAAATGGATGCCATGATGTATAAAATCGAAGGAGAAGATCTTTATCTGATTGGAACCAGTGAGCATTCTATGATCGGTAAATTTATTGATACGGTACTTCAGGAAGATACGCTTCCAAGAACGATGACATCCTATTCTCCATGTTTTCGGAAAGAAAAGGGCGCACATGGTATTGAAGAGCGTGGAGTCTATCGTATCCATCAGTTCGAAAAGCAGGAGATGATTGTTGTTTGCAAACCGGAAGAAAGCCCGATGTGGTTTGATAAATTATGGCAGAATACGGTTGATTTGTTCCGTTCTATGGATATTCCAGTACGTACTCTTGAATGTTGCTCCGGTGATTTGGCAGACCTTAAAGTTAAGTCTATTGATGTGGAAGCATGGTCCCCAAGACAGCAGAAATATTTTGAAGTGGGAAGCTGTTCTAATCTTGGAGATGCTCAGGCCAGGAGATTAAAGATACGTGTTGTTGGAGAAGGCGGTAAATATTTTGCTCATACTCTGAATAATACGGTAGTTGCCCCTCCGCGTATGTTGATTGCTTTTCTGGAAAATAATTTAAATGAAGATGGATCAGTAAGGATTCCAGAAGTGCTTCGTCCTTATATGGGTGGGAAATCGGTGATTGTAGCAGATTAATTATATTTCTAAATCTAACATCTATAATATTTCAAAAACAATGAATACAGTTCAGAAGAATGGTTGTAATATTAATTTCTATTGAGAACATCAGTCAGGTGACGGAAGGCTTGAGTTGAGCTGTAAAATAGACTCGAAAGTACATTGAGAATCATACATCCTGCATCAGAAAGGCAGGAAGATATGATTCTCAATGTGCCGAAGTGGCTAAGGCAGACAATAACGCAGAAGGAAAAAGGCGATTATATGGTTTATTTAAACCAGAAACCAGAATAATCGTATTTTAATACTCTATACCACCACTGATCACCCAGACCGTTTAGGGATTGTATTAATTCACCGTCACTATCATATTCCGCTGCAGTGAAAGCAAAACCGCTGTCAACGAGAATATTTCCGTTATCCATCAGTTGTGCTGAACTTACGTAAGCCGAATAAGCAACCGGCAGAGAACAGGTCAGTTCAAATGTGCCTTCGTTTTCATCAATGAGATAAACATATACGTATGATTCGGCGTCATTTTCTTCAACTGCAGAATATGTTCCGTAATAATTATCATCCTGTGTATAATCATACCCTCGACTGGAACACAGGGTAAAATTATTATTGAACATATATAGGTAGTATTGACCGTCTTCAAGGTTCTCGTTTTCTACAACTTCTACGCAGTGCTGGCCTGCCTGAAGTGAAAAATCACCGACTTGGTCAAGAAGGAGATTTTCATATCCTGTACCTTCCCAGAAGTTATCAGAACCGATGGTCCATGACACTGTGGGAGCGTCATAAATATTATCTACGCGTATAATCGTGGAAGTCTCACGCGCACTCAAAATGAGCGAATCATCCTCGACAAGGGAAAGCGTGTTGAGATGCATCCAGTCAAGCGTGTCATCTTCTGGATAATCAAGTAATGCAAGATAATCGGCAAATAAATCTCGCAGGTCAATGATCTCGGTGACTTCTCCTGTCTCGAGATTAAGGCTTAGAACTCTGTCTTCCTCAGTATCAGTGCCATATTCTGTACCGAGCAGCAGGACATTATCCTGAGTACCGAAAATATAGTCGTGATGTAGTCTGTAATCGCCGAGATTATATATTTCAGCAATACGACCTGTGGAGTCCATTCCTACAAAATATTGGGCTGATGCAGAGTAGTACATGATTCCATTTTCAAAGATAAATCTATGAGCTCTGTAGCTCATTACAGGAATTTCACTACGGCAGACGCCATCGCTGTCATAGATATAGGTATACCTGTATGCTACATTTTCATCAGCGCCTTCGTCCTTATCCTGATCATTACCTAGCACAGTATATAAACCATCGCTAAGTTCTTGCGTGCTTGCACCATCCGTAATATCAAGCTGAATATAATCGTCCTGATTCTGTATCTCTGGTGCTTCATATGTCCATTGTATACTTTGTGTATTTCCATTTTCGTCTACAGCAGTTAACGTTACAGTATTGACATTTCCACCGACAAGACCGATCAGTTGGTATTCGTGTTCCGTGGCATATCCCCCGGATGTCGTATAGCTGAAATCACTGTAGCCGTCCGATGATATCGTGTAAGAAATTTCCATAGGAGTATCAGTACAGAAATAAACATAGAGGCTTGTGGTGTTTGTACAATATGGATTTGCAATGATAAGAGGTGAAGAAAGGGTGTAATCTAAATTCTTGAGATCTTGAATCTGGTTATAAATGTCATCCTGAAAATCAGTTGTATAGATTGTTTTTACATTTGTTTCATCAGAGAGCGTTAGGATATTTGCGTTTTCAATGACATTTGTTTCTTCAATGACATTTGTGTTTTCAGTCTCGCTTGTGGTTTTCGTGTTTTGCGTACTGTCATCTGTCTCATTAGTTGAGGCACAACCACATAACAGAACGATATTTAAAACCAAAAGCAGGAGCAAATTTTTTTTAATCATATTCCTTTTCATTTTTCCTTTCTTAATATATTACAGCGATGAATGTGGATGCAGAGGAGACCTGCATTTAGTTCTAAATTCTAGTTTAAATTAATTATGTGTATTTTTAACGAAATATTGATGAAAATTCTCTAAAATTTAGTAATAATCTCTTCGCTTTAAAAATAACTGTAAGGAAAGGGAGAAAAAAATATAGTGAACGTCATATTGACACTCACTATATTTTATGTATGATTGAGTAAGATTAATGGAAAGAACAATAACTTATGATGGTAAGTTCTAAAATTTATTCTTATTTTTTGCAATTAATATACAGAAATAAAAACAAGGAAAATACATCATATTATATATATGATTCATATTTCATAATGTTTCACGTGAAACATTATGAAATATTATCAAACTATCATTTTTTTAAGATCGACTTCTACGTTTCCGATTACTGTTTGTTTTGGAACTGGAAGCAGAGTTACTGTTTGTTCTGGAATTAGAAATAGAATTTTTGTCCGCATTTGTTTTGGAAGAATTATTTTGCGTCGTTCTCGTTTTGGAAGTAGCATGTTTTTTCTTACGGTTTCTAATGCGTTCCTTTCTTCTTTTCTCCGATTCTCTCCATCTGACGAATTGCATGATAATGAGAACAAGGGCTATGGCAATGATGACACGTATAATATAGCTCAGTAATTTTTTGGGAGTAAAGGAATCCTCATCGACAGGTGCAGTTTCCAAGTCATCACCGGTTTCTCCACTACTAAGATAGTTTTGGGCAGCTTCTGTCGTAGTGTCAAATGTAACCGGGGTGGAGCCTATAAGTGTATCGTCCGAATAGATATTAATATACCCGATTCTTCCATTCATACTATCTTCATCATAGACGAAGGTTGTCGACAGTGTAGATTCGTCAAATTTCTTATTGACAAGGATATAATAATCTTCGTCATAAGTACAGTTTAATCGGGCAATGTTTGTCGCTAGATTGTTATCTATGGATGAATTATTTTCCAAGGCTTCTGTCAGATTAAAGGAAGCTAAAGGTTGTATTCTTTTTACTTTTTTAAAAGCCCAGGTGAAAAGATTTGCCGTATCATAGTAGCTGTTATCAGCACCGTAATCTTTAAGAATGACACAAATCAACTCTACATTTCCCTTTTTTGCGTAAGTTACAAGAGTATTCATTGCAGCTTGTGTATAACCAGTCTTAGCTCCTTCTGCATATTCGTAATAATACTCGCTGCTTTCATATAATAGTTTAGCATGATTATATAAACCCAGAGTGTCTGTCAGCGTGTCACTCTCTTCTAATGTATAAGAAAGTGCACTTGTTATTGTTCGAAATTCCTCATATTTTAGAGCCTGTTTCATAATCAGGGCCATATCATGTGCAGTCGTATAATGATTCTCATCCGGCAATCCATGGGGATTTGTAAAATTCGTTCCGGTACATCCAAGTTCTTTTGCACGGCTGGTCATTAATTCAGCAAAAGCTTCATCAGATCCGGAGATATGTTCTGCAAGAGCAGCAGCGGCTTCATTAGCAGAAACTAACATCAGTGCATATAGGGTATCCTCTACGGTGAGTTCTGCACCAACATTAATTCCAGCAGAACTGCTTCCAGCTTCGATTCCATTCACAGCTTCGTTAGAAAATGTAACGATATCATCCATATCGCAATTTTCAATCGCAAGAAGAGCAGTCATCACCTTAGTAATACTAGCTGGATAACGAGTTGTGTCAGCTTCCTTTGTATAAAGAATGGCACCGGTTGTGGCATCCATGATAATTGCAGATTCCGCAGTAATGTCCGGACTGTTTTTTAAATTATCTACATTATAATAAGAGGAAGAATCACCAATGGGATTTGTATCAGAACTTTCATTCGTGTCAGAGTCTGAATCTAATTCTTCATCTGTTGACGTGTCATTTTCAGATTCTCCATTATCATCCATTTCATCATTTGAAGTTTCAGAATCTGCAATTGATTCTGCGGAAGAATTGGTATCTGTTGATGTATCTTCAGATGATTCTGCTACTGTTTTGATATTATTTTGAAAAAAGTACTGTGCATTTACTGGAAAACAGAAAGAAAATACCAGGATTAGTGTCAGTATGAAAGTAAACGTTCGCCGCATTATATGTCTCTCCTTTTATAAATATGCCAAATAAGCTATCAATAGTTATTTTTTGTCTTCCATGAGAAATCATCGTTATTGTTGCCGTAAGATTGCCAAAAGTAAGAAGTTATTTTAGACATCAAATAGTTATAAAAATCCTTTTTCTAAAGTTATCAAAATATACGTTGTGTATTTACAGTAATGACATCTTTTCTATTGTATACTATCCCTTTCGACTTATCAAGAAAAAAAATTTTGGAAAAAATACAGGGTTTAGATGTAAGATTGTGTAGGAAATGCTTTCATGATACGCAATCAATGCGATAGAATATGATATAAAGTTGTTTTTTATGTTTTATATTGCAC
>JAJQDO010000079.1 GCA_021202175.1 Clostridiales bacterium
AAGGCAAACAGAGGAAGGGAGATTTTTTAGGCGTAAAATAATAGGAAGTTAAGGGATTGTACTCAGAGATATAAGTACGGTTTGATGATTTTGACATCTTACTTCCTCCATCATAATCCGAAATCGGATTTGTTTTACTGTATTGTATATCCGAAATCGGATTTTGTCAACGGACCTGATCATCCCTTACAAAATATCTTGCCTCTTTCTGCAAACCCCATTATAATAATGAAGTCAATAAAAAGAGTTGTAATAATTAAGTATCGCTGTATCAGCTCTTTTTAATTGCTGCCATGATTGTTTGCAAATTTTTATAACAGATTAATCTACACAGTGCCCATGTCTGCATTCATGTCCTTCCTCGTGATGGTGACCACCATGTCCACCACAGTTCTCTCCGTGATGTTCTCCATGATGATGATTACATTGTGCATCTGGATTATAAGCAAGATTACCGGCAAGTAATGCTTCTACAGCAGCATCGGCATCGCCATTTGCTCCGCCGTACAGTTTGATGCCGACAGAAGCCAGCGCAGCCTGCGCGCCAGCGCCGATACCGCCACAGATCAGGGCGTCTGCTTTTAAAGCGTTTAACACTTCTGCCAGTGCGCCATGACCCTGACCGTTTGTGCTGACTACTTCGGAAGCAATGATTTTGCCGTCTTCCACGTCGTAAACTTTAAACTGTTCTGTGTGTCCAAAATGTTGATATATCTGTCCGTTTTCGTAAGTAACGGCTATTCTCATGATATTGTCTCCTTTCGATTTTTGAAAAGTTTGTAAAATCTCCTGTTTAAAGCACTTTTCCATTCCGCAAAACCGGTTGCGGCCATTACAAAGTCGGTATTCCCCGCCTTCGATTTTAAGCGGATGTCCGTCCACCAACGCTATTGCCGTTTTTTTGCGAGCGGAATCATAAATTTTTTGTGCGGTAGTCCGGGCAATCTGCATCCGTTTACTGCACTGTTCCTGAGTCAGACCTTCTTTGTCAATCAGGCGGATGGTCTCATATTCATCCACTGTCAGGGTGATAGGGTCTTTTTCTTCCTCGTTTTTTGCCGGAATGAATTCCAGCGTATGTGGAAGATGGCAAATCATTCTGCATTTGGTTGGCCTCGACATTCAGATCACCTCTCTTATCTTCAGGACGTTTGTATCGCTGTTATCAAATCATTTAACCATATGGCATCGATGGATTCCACATCTCCCCGGTCACATGCTGCTGCCATCTCCGGAAGGATGGGGATTCTTGCTGTGTTCGGTATGTTGTACTGTGCAGCCATTTCTTCTATATGACTGTTTCCATAGATAAAATGTTTATCATGGCAGGTTGGACATTCAAAATATGACATGTTTTCCACGATGCCCAGAACAGGAATATCGAGCATTTCAGCCATCTTGACTGCTTTCCCAACAATCATGCTGACGAGTTCCTGTGGGGAAGTTACAACAATAATGCCGTTTACCGGAAGGGACTGAAATACAGTCAGTGGAACATCGCCGGTTCCCGGAGGCATGTCGACAAACATATAATCTACATCTCCCCAACAGACATCTGTCCAGAACTGTTTTACCGCTCCGGCGATGATGGGGCCTCTCCAGATGACAGGATCTTTGTCATTATCCAGGAGCAGGTTGATGGACATGATGTTAATATCAGTTCTGGTTTTCACCGGTTCGATTCCTGTTCCATTACCAATTGCCTTTTGGTGGATGCCAAACATTTCCGGGATAGATGGACCGGTGATATCCGCATCCAGTATCGCTGTAGAATAGCCTTTCCTGCGCATGGAGGAAGCCAACAGGGACGTCATCAAAGATTTTCCGACGCCTCCCTTTCCACTGACGACTCCAAAGACTTTTCGTACATTCGAAGCTTCGTTCGTATGTTCCAAAAGGCTTTGCGGTTCGGTACGGTCTTTGCAGTCGCTGCCACATTGTGAGCAGTTATGGGAACAGTTCTCGCTCATTAGAAGTCGCCTCCTTTATCGGAACATTTTATTTGTATCATGTTGTTATTCATAACAATCGTTCCTCCTTTAAGTTTCTGAATGTTTTCCTGATATATGCGCGTCTGTTTATGTTTGTACATAAACAGACGCGATTTCGCTCTCCCCTTTGAGTGCGTTATATATTTTCCAATAGAAACTTCAGGGGAGAGGCAAAATCGGATGTTCTAAAGTGTATTGGAACGTAACATGGCAGACGTACCAAGTTTACTGTGAACAGTATTTATTATACTCTTATTTATGGCATATGTCAATAATTATTATTGGCATATGCCATAAAAATGCCAGTACATTACTGTTTACAGGATACGAGAACGGCAACATTAGAATTACTATATTTCTTTTGATTTTACTCTCAAAGCAATTCTAAAATTTGATTTTTTGGGCGTGCGCCGATCGCCTGTTTCGAAACCTTTCCATTTTTTATGACAATTAGAGTAGGAATACTCATGACATTGTACTTTGCAGCCAATTCCGATTGCTCATCAACGTTGATTTTTCCTACTTTGATATCCAGGTGTTCCGTCGCGATCTCTTCGATGATAGGACTCACCATACGGCAAGGACTACACCAGCTGGCCCAGAAATCTAAAAGTACGGGTTTATCAGAATATAGAACTTCTTCGCGAAAATTATCCTGTGTAATATTGATTGCTCTCATATATTTCTTGCCTCCTTGTGATTTATGGATGTATTTTATCACTATCTTTCCTTTTAATCCGTGATAATGTCACAGAAAATATTTGTCACGGTTATTATCTTTAACAGTTTCTAACTGAATGAGGATGGTAAAATGAAAATTAGTGTGGATAAGATTTATAACTATGAAATTTATTAGTTACTTATAAATTTGCTAATATCTTGTTATCGGACAGTGACTTCGATATACTATGCATAGTTCAAAAAACAACATTTAAAAAACAGGAGGTCTTTATTATGTTAAACGAAAACGTAAAAAAAATTCTTGATACAAGTATGTGGGATCTGGCGACATGTGCAGATGGCGAACCAAATGTAGTTCCGGTAGCTTTCAAAATGGTGACAGAAGATGGAAAGATGGCTGTCGGAGATGTGTTTATGGAAACAACGCTGAACAATCTGAAAGCAAATGAGGGAAAAATTGCTATTTCCGTATATGACGCGCAATCTCTGGAAGGTTATCAGGTAAAAGGAACGGCAGTATATCTGACAGAGGGTGAAATCGTAGATACCTTTAAGGGGATGGTAGAGAAAATGTTCAATGGAGCAGCTACCGCAAAGGGAGCATTACTGATCACACCGGAAAAAGTAATCGTTACTACAACGGGAGCAGAAAACAAGAAAGTTCTTTAATTCGGTGGAGTTACGGCAGGCAATATTATAATGTATGGGATTATCAAAACGGGTGCGGACTTTGTGCTGCATCCGTTTTTCTCATATTATTTCTCATTGTCAGTTGTATTTTGATTGTCAGTAATAGAATGAAAATCAGATGAAAAAATATTTTTTCATAAATTGTGGTTTTAATATAAGAATGGACGGAAACGAATAATGAAAGCATATATCAGAACAGAAAAATGTGTAGGCTGTGGCGCGTGTATCGCTGTCTGTCCCTCAAAAGCAATATATATGAAGCCAGGATGGAAAAGTGAAGTGGAAGGCGCGAAATGTAAAAGCTGTGGAAGATGCGTGGAAATCTGTCACAAAGGTGCCCCGGTGTTGATAGATTAAGTGGAATATATAATAAAGTAGCCATTGTGGAAATATAGAGTACGGAGCATGAGGGAAACCAATTTTTAAGGCATGGTGTTGTCTGGATAGTAGGTGGTTATATTTACTATTATGAAATATTGATTTTGTAATAGTGTGAATATTGTGTATAATGATAAACAGAAAGAGGTGATTCCATGTATCAGAAAAAATTAAAAGAAGATATTCGATGTCCCCTGGAATATGGTCTGAATGTATTTGGTGGAAAATGGAATTCAAGGGTAATCTGCGTTCTGGCAGGCATGGGGACTTTGCGTTACAGTGAGATTCGCCATGAGATGGGAAATATCACAGATGCCGTTCTTGTGTCAACCTTAAAGTCGTTGATTGCCAATGATATTGTGGTGCGGAAATCCTATGATGAGATTCCGCCTAAAGTAGAATATTCCCTGAGTGAAAAAGGGAAAACCGTTGTTCCTATTTTGCAAAATATTTGTCAATGGTCCAGTGCATTCTATAAACAAGAAGGGGAAACGCCTCTGCGATATTGTCAGAAATGTGATCATAAATAATTTCATATATATAGTTGTTCCATGTTAAGAGCGTCGATATTTCTTTTGGAATGTCGGCGCTTTTTCTTACAGAAAACTTGGTTTGGAGATTATTTGAACGATTACGATTTACTGTTGAGTTGCGAAGAAAGTTATGCCATGAAAAATGCTCATCCAAAATTGAAGGAAATGGCGAAGTATGTTACAGAGGCTACGAATAACGAAGATGGGGTTATGCAAGTATTAAGAAAAATATAGTGTTTTAAAACAGGCTCACGACATTATGTCGCGGGCCTTCTTTTATGACATTTGTCATATTTTTTTCGTGTGAAGAAATGACATTCGTTAGATGCATAAAAACGAGAGTTTTGTTATCATAAAATCATAAGGAAAACATAAACACTTGGAAAGAAATCGTTCATTACAAAGTTTGTGCGACAGCGGTGGCAAAACAACAGCAATGGAAAAAGCTTAAACAGGGTAATTGGAAAAACGGAGCTGGAATTCATGGCTTGTATGAGTGAAAATCATGAATTCGGGGCAGAGTAAGAAAAAGGAGGGTTGCAACGATGATTTACACAGTGACATTTAATCCCGCTCTGGATTATGTGGTATTTCTTGACGAGATGAAATTAGGGGACATCAACAGGTCTAAGAGAGAGTCTATATTTTATGGCGGGAAAGGAATTAACGTATCTAATGTTTTGAATACGCTGGGAAGAGAGACGACGGCACTGGGATTCGTGGCAGGATTTACGGGCAAGGCTATCGAGGAAGGTGTGGCGTCTTTAGGGATTCATGCCGATTTCATTCATTTACCGGAAGGCAATTCCCGGATTAATGTGAAAGTAAAGCATGGTGACGAGACGGAGATCAACGGCCAGGGTCCGGTGATTACGGAACAGGCGATCGACAGCCTGTTTGCAAAGCTGGATACTTTGGTGGAGGGCGATATCCTCGTGCTGGCCGGAAGCATTCCCAATACATTGCCGGAAGATATCTATGAACGGATTCTGGCAAGGCTTGAGAACAAAGGAATTCTTTTTGTGGTGGATGCTACAAAGGATCTTCTTTTAAATGTACTCAAATATCATCCATTCCTGATCAAACCGAATAATCATGAACTGGGAGAGATGTTCCACACTGTCTGTAAAACGAAAGAAGATATCGAGCATTATGCGAAAGAACTGCAAAACATGGGAGCACGAAATGTGCTGATTTCCATGGCGGGTGACGGAGCGATGCTGATTACGGAAGAAGGAGAGAGCTTCCAGATTGGAACGCCAAAGGGCAAAGTGGTGAATTCCGTCGGAGCGGGTGACTCCATGGTAGCCGGATTTATTGCCGGATATCTGAACAACGGAAGTTATGAAGAAGCATTGAAGTTCGGAACGGCAGCAGGAAGCGCCACGGCCTTTTCTGAAGATCTGACTACTTACGAAATGTTTTCCAGAATGCTGGAACAGCTGGGATAAGAACACTCGACATATTTATAAAGTTGAATGTATCAGAAAATGCTGTATTTATCAGAAAAAATGATATCGCAAAAAGATAAAAGGTAAATAAGAGAAAAGGAACAGAATACAAACAAGAATATATAAAAAGGAGAAATATCATGAGAATCGTTGACTTACTAAAAAATGATGCGGTGAAATTAAACGCCAACGTTTCAACGAAAGATGAAATGCTCGATACGCTGATTAATCTTCACAGCAAGGCTGGAAATATTTCCGACAAGAAAGTGTTTAAAGAAGGCATCCTGAAGAGAGAATCGGAAGGTCCGACAGCCATCGCTGACGGCATCTGCATACCTCATTCGAAAAACCGTGCGGTGAAGCAGCCGGGTATTGCGGCCATCACGGTTCCGGGCGGCGTGGATTGTGACGCTCTCGATGGTCAGCCTTCGAACTTGTTTTTTATGATCGCTGCGCCGGAAGAGGGATCGGATGTTCATCTGGAAGCATTATCCAGATTATCGACAATCCTGATGGACGGGAAGTTCCGGGAGAGACTTCTGGGCGCAAAGGATGTGAAGACCTTCCTTGATGCGATCAATGAGAAGGAAACAGAAAAATATGGTGCCGAGGATGCGGCACAGTCAGCAGACGCGGCACAGAACACAGCCAGCGCGGCGCCGACGGAAAAGAAATCTCTGGGATATCGTATCCTGGCCGTAACCGCCTGCCCGACCGGTATCGCCCATACCTACATGGCTGCGGAAGCTCTGGAAGAAAAGGGTAAGGAACTGGGTTATCCGCTGAAGGCAGAGACCAATGGTTCGGCCGGCGCGAAAAACGTATTGACGAAAGCGGAGATTGAAGCCTGTGACGGTATCATCATCGCGGCGGACAAAAATGTAGAGATGGCTCGTTTTGATGGAAAACCGGTCATCAAGGTCAGTGTTTCCGAAGGAATCCATAAACCACAGGAACTGGTGGAAAGAATCATCAACGGCGAGGCGCCAGTATATCATCATGCAGGCGGCGGCGCGGATGTTTCCGCGGAAAGTGATGGAGAAGGTCTTGGACATCAGTTCTACAAGCATCTGATGAATGGTGTATCCCATATGCTTCCGTTCGTCATCGGCGGTGGTATCCTGATCGCCCTGGCGTTCCTCTTTGATGATTACAGCATCGATCCTTCAAACTTTGGTATGAACACACCGCTGGCAGCGTTCTTTAAGACAGCCGGAAACGGTGCCTTCGGTTTCATGCTTCCGATTCTGTCTGGTTATATCGCCATGAGTATTGCCGATCGGCCTGGTTTGATGGTGGGTTTTGTCGGCGGCTATATCGCCAGCAACGGCACGACATTTGCTTCCGCGTTTGACGCCAGCATATCCCCGATTTCCGGCGGCTTCCTTGGTGCGTTATTTGCAGGTTTTGTCGCAGGTTATTTGGTATTGCTTTTGCAGAAGGCCACGGAGAAGATTCCTTCTTCCATGGATGGTATCCGGCCAATGCTCATCTATCCGGTAATCGGATTATTTGGCATTAGTGTGATCATGTTTGCTATTGACCCGTTTTTCTCCTGGATCAATCAGTTGCTGTCCAACGCGCTGAATTCTCTGGGTGGCGCAAACTCCGTCGTTCTCGGATTGATTGTTGCCGGCATGATGTCCATTGATATGGGCGGGCCGTTCAATAAAGCAGCGTATGTATTTGGTACGGCAGCTCTTGCCACACAGTCAGAAAGCGGCTATATGATCATGGCAGCAGTTATGGTAGGCGGTATGGTTCCTCCGATTGCTATTGCGATCGCATCCTATGCGTTTAAAAATAAATTTACGGATAATGACCGTAAAACGGCACCAGTCAATGCTATCATGGGATTATGCTTTATCTCAGAAGCAGCCATCCCATACGCGGCAGGCGATCCGATTCATGTCATCCCATCCTGTGTAGTCGGCTCGGCGGTAGCAGGTGCGTTATCTATGGCATTCAAGTGCACGCTGATGGCACCGCATGGCGGAATCTTCGTATTCCCTGTGGTAGGAAATGCTGTGATGTATGTCGTTGCTTTGCTTGTCGGCTCCATCGTGGGAGCAATCCTCCTTGGTGCATTGAGAAAGCCGGTAGCAAAATAAAAATACAATTAGATGCGTGCGTAGTTTCCTCCTCCATTGCTTTTGCAATAATACGGCGCGATTTTGATAAATAGAATCAGTAAACCTTCAAAGAGGCTCTTCCACTGGAATATTTCCAGTGGCAGGGTCTCTTTTCTTATTCTTAGCAGCTGGAGGTACATGTCTTACAATCTCCCTTTTTACTCTCTTTCCGAAATCTCCCGTCCTCGTGAATAACTAAGATTAAAATTGACTTTAGAGAGGATTGTCATTATAATATTCAGTAGAAAAGTGTAAATTGTTTCAATTGTTAATGGAAAGACAATCGTTTTGGGAGGAAAAGCGATTGGCAGCAGACAAGCAGACAAAGAAACGTTGAGAATGGTCCGGGATACGGACAGATCGGGGGTTGTATGGGAAGCATACAGTTAAAAGGAGTCAATAATGTGAGAGATCTGGGTGGCATTATGACCCGGGATGGCAAAGTGGTTAAGGAAAAGAAATTGATCAGGAGTGGCTGCCTGAATCAGGCGACGGTGGAGGATCTTCGCACGCTGACGGAAGACCTTAAGGTGGAGGTTATCATCGATCTTCGCACCAGGCAGGAGCGGAAGGCACATCCGGATCCACAGATCAAAGGGGTTTCCAATATCTGGAATCCCGTCTTTATGGAAGACATTCAGGGGGTTAATATATTTACCCAGGAAGAAAGGGATGTCCTGGAACGGCATATGAAGGCGCTTTTTGTTGTCAGCCACCGCAAAGAGGAATATACGGAAAAGGCGATACAGGAAGTGCGGGACATGTTCCAGGCGGATGATTTTGATCCGGAAGCTTATATGGCCCGGATGTATCACAAGTTTATCAATAATCAGATTATCCAGAAGCAGATCAGACAGTTCTTTACCATGCTGGCAAAACGTCATGAAGGTGCCGTTTTGTGGCATTGCAGCGAGGGGAAGGACCGGAGCGGCATATGTACCGCGCTGCTCTTATACGCTCTGGGTGTTTCCAGGGAAGATATCGTAGATAATTATGTGCGTTCTGCGGAATCATCGGAAGACGCTGTGGATTATCTTCTTGAGAAGCTGTTTCCAGGGAGTGTGCCGGGAAACCTGGAGTATCAGGCGATCGCGCGCAGGATTTTTGGAGTGAAAACCTGTTACATAGAAGCCTTTTTTGACGCGATTGAGAAGGATTATGTGAGTATTGATAATTATTTACAGAAGGCGGTAGAGCTGCATGTCGATAATCTTGTTCGGCTGAAAACATTGTATTTAGAGTAGGCGAACGATTCATTCATCATACCATCATATAACAGCTCTGATCGCTGGCAGCAGGAGGGCAAGAAAGTAAGAAATGAGATACGAAATTGGTCAGGTATTAAAAAAAGAGCAGGTGATGGAGCTGGTTTCCGGAAACTGTTCTACACCGAAAAATTTATTGGGAAGACATTGGCTTTATAACGGACAGATCATTTCAGCCTATCATCCGGATGCTGTCCGCATGCAGGTGCTTGCGGATCACGGAGACGTTTATGAGATGGAAAAGGCGGAGAGACAGCCTATCTTTGCAGTATTTCTGCCCTTTGCCGATTCTTTTTCCTATCAGGTAAAAATGTATTTTCGAGATGGTACGGATATGACCTATCGCGACCCTTACAGTTTTTCCTGTCAGATTTCGGAAGAGGAAGAAAGTGCTTTTCTGGGAGGAAAATGGGTGGAAGCCTATCAGAAGCTGGGGAGCCATCCCATGGAGATCGATGGAGTGAGGGGAATATATTTTGCTGTCAGGATGCCCCAGGCGAAGTCTGTCAGCCTGGTGGGAGACTTTAATCATTGGGACGGAAGGCTGTGCCCGATGAATCGCATGGAGCGATCTGGAATCTATGAGCTATTTGTCCCGGAACTGGAAGAAGGAAGCTGGTATGCATATGAAGTGAAGACGCTTCACGGGAAAGTCATTCGTCTTCCGGATCCTTGCCGCGTGGCCAGAAAAACAGGAGATAATATTATATCGAAAGTAATAGATATAAATAAATTTGACTGGGATGATGATGCCTGGATGGTCGGACGAAAAGAGTTAGACAAGTCCAGAGAACCAATTGTGATCGGATGTTTTCCGGAAGGAAGCAAGAGAAATGTTGAGGATATCACGGAGAGGGCTTTTGCGCATGTTCTTGTTGGGCGACAGGAGTACGACGGAAAAGGAAGCCGCAAACGTATGGATGGGGGGAATCATTTCGTCTCGCGCATTTATGAGGATAATCCGGAGGAATTCCGGAACCTGATCAGCAAGCTCCATCGCAAGAATATTGGTGTTCTGCTGGAGATTCCCTTTGGAGGTTACAGTAGTAATAAACTGACAGGTATCAATTACCTTTTGACGAATCTGTTTTTCTGGATGGAAATCTATCATGTAGATGGTTTTATTTTTAAAAAGCTGAAAGGCCTGTCAACAACGGTGGGAAACATGTATCAGTGTTTTGACGCCTCGAAGGAATGGACCGCCGCGGAAAACACATCGAATGCAAATGAGAATGACATGATTTACAGTCATGTTATTCATATCATTCATGAGACGAATTCAAGTATCCTTCTGATTGCCGACGGAGAAGGCGTAGATATCCCTCCGGAGCGACAGTCTGAACTGGAAAAAGAAGGTGTTGATTTTTTCCGGAATTACAGTATAAAATGGAATCTGGAAGATTATTTATCCTGCGATATGTCCGGCCGTAAGAGAGAGCACTTCAGATTGACCTCGCCCTTACAGAAGGTTGGGCGCAGCCATCTGATTCTCTGTCTGGATCATGATGATTTTCCTGATGATATTTCTGCCCATAAACAGAAGATTCGTGAGAATTATCAACATAGACAGAACTTGTTCCATACGTCGATTGACAAGAAGGAAAAGGTTTATTATGATATGTTATCAGAAGAGAAACTGGCTATCGCATTCCTGATGGGGATTCCCGGAAAGAAAATGTTTGTGAAGGACTTCCGTAATAACGATGTCCGCAGATATCTGGGGCGCTTGATGAATCTATATCATATGTATCCTGCATTACATGAGTGTGAGGAACATGAACAGATTTTTGAATGGATCAACGGGATGGACGCTGAGACTTCCGTCGTAAGCTTCTTAAGGAGATCCTCTTTGGATGGCAACCAGTTCCTGTTTATCTGTAATTTTAATACCAGTCCCATGGAAGAGTATCGAGTTGGCGTTCCGTCCTCAGAGACGTGTGTGCTTCTTGTCAACAGCGATTCCGCAGAATTTGGCGGAGAGGGACGTTTTGTGGATCAGCGTCCGGAAATTATGCAGGAACCCTGCGATTTTCGGCCGTGTTCCGTTCTGGTTTCGCTTCCGCCGGAGTCCGCTTTAATCTTTGGGATGGTATGATTTTGTATGACCGTTCGGAGAATCGACGTCTGTGAGGGCAGCAAAGGAAGGACAGGCGTTTCATGGTCGTTTGTTGTTCGGAGCGTGTATAAGAAAGGTGTGAGTTAATTATGAAAGATGATTGTTTGTTTTGTCAGATAGCGAAGGGGAAGATTCCTTCGACGACCGTTTATGAGGACAGGCATTTTCGGGTGTTTCTTGATGTGAATCCGGCCTCGAAAGGACATTGTCTGATCGTTCCGAAGGAACATTTTGATAATGTATATGATCTGGACGCGGAGACGGCTGGGAAGTTGTTTTCTCTCGCTACGTGCATTGCCCGTGCCATGTGTGACGCATTGGGGTGTGATGGATTAAATATCGTCCAGAATAACGGAAAAATCGCAGGACAGACCGTATTTCATTTCCACCTGCACCTGATTCCAAGGTATGAAGGCGATGGGGTGAATGTTACATGGACCCCGCATGAGTCGACATCGGAAGAGCTGGAGAAGATTCGGGCGGCCATTCGCAAGGAGATTTAAATGATCTGTTACTGTTTACGATTGTGCGTGGACAGTGACGTTTGCTTTTTAGATTACTACCTGAGAGAAAGGAAAGAGCATGGGAAGAGCAGAGTTTAAACCGGGAAACATGTTATATCCGCTCCCGGCGGTGCTGGTGACGGTGCGTAACGCGCAAGGACGGGATAATGTGCTCACGATTGCCTGGACGGGTACGGTCTGTACGAATCCTCCCATGCTCTATATTTCTGTCCGGCCGGAAAGGTATTCTTACCAGGCATTGAAAGAAACAGGAGTATTTGTGGTGAACCTTACCACGGCGGACATGGCAGCAGCAGTCGACTATTGTGGCGTGCGTTCAGGAAGGGACGTGGATAAATTTGCTATGACAGGACTGAAAAAGGGAGAAGGCGTGAAGGTGGATGCTCCCGTGATAGAGGACAGTCCCGTGAACATAGAATGTAAAGTGAGGGAGATTATAGAGCTTGGCTCCCATCATATGTTTCTGGCAGACGTTGTCCACGTGACGGTGGATGACCGTTATATGGATGAAAAGGGGGCCTTTCATCTGGAACAGGCGAATCCCATCGTGTATTCTCACGGAACGTATTTCGATATGGGAAGATGTTTTGGTACATTTGGCTATTCTGTCAGGAAGCAAAAAAGGAAAAGAAGATGATTTTTATGTTATTGTCCAGAAATGTGTGTCAATAGTAACGAATTTATTCTTTTTACAAAATCTAAATTATGAATTTACAAACGGGAACATTCTTGCTATAATTATAAGAAGCGTAAAAAAATGTTTTGAAAATCGTTATGAATATGATAGATACGGCCTCGGAGGAACCATAATTACCGCACAGCAGAGGCTGTAGGCAGACAGATGACATAACATCGTTTGCTGTAGTTGATACCGGGAGTCATACCGGGAGAATGATAAATAAACCAATCAGGATATGGCTGCGGCCGAGGGGCCGAGAGACGAGTTTTGATTTGATGAAGTGTTGCCGGAGAATAAGGCAGATTGTCATATCCGAGGAGAACAGATGGCCACAGAAACGGATGGCCTATTTGTATTATTTGCGTTGGATTTTGAGTGGATGATTTTGAATATTAGTTTTATTTTGATATAGAGGTGCGATATGGAACAGTATATTATTGAGGGTGGAACTCCGTTGGTTGGTGAAGTGGTGATTGGTGGAGCGAAGAATGCGGCACTGGGTATTTTGGCGGCGGCTATCATGACAGATGGCCAGTGTATGATTGATAATATGCCGAATGTACGGGACACGAACGTTTTATTGCAGGCGATGGAAGGCATCGGAGCCAGAGTGGTCCGCAAGGGCGATAATGAAGTATTGATTAGTGGAAAATGTATCGATTCCAGCGGTGAACTGCTGGTAGATAATGAATATATCCGGAAGATCAGAGCGTCTTATTATCTGATTGGAGCTCTTTTGGGCAAGTATAAGAAGGCGAAGGCTGCTCTGCCAGGTGGCTGCGATATCGGAAGCCGACCTATCGACCAGCATATCAAGGGATTTCGCGCTTTGGGTGCTGATGTGAGGATTGAGCACGGGATGATCATGGCCGAGGCGGAAGAGCTTCGGGGCAGCCATATTTATCTGGATGTGGTTTCTGTCGGAGCTACGATCAATATCATGATGGCGGCTTCGCTGGCCATTGGGAATACCATTATTGAGAATGCTGCGAAGGAACCGCATATCGTAGATGTGGCGAACTTTTTAAACAGTATGGGAGCTAATATTAAGGGCGCGGGAACCGATGTGATTCGTATCAAGGGTGTGGAGAAGTTCCATGATACAGAGTATTCCATCATTCCGGATCAGATCGAGGCAGGCACCTTTATGATGGCGGCAGCTGCGACTCGTGGAGATGTTCTGATTCGCAATGTGATTCCGAAGCATTTGGAGGCTATTTCGGCGAAGCTCAATGAGATTGGCGCAGTAGTGGAGGAATGGGATGACGCGGTGAGAGTGGCGGCAACCCGCCGCCTGAAGCATACGCAGATCAAGACATTGCCATACCCTGGATTTCCGACAGATATGCAGCCGCAGATTGCGGTGACTCTGGGATTGTCCAAGGGAACCAGCATCATTACGGAAAGTATTTTTGAAAACCGTTTTCGGTATGTAGACGAGATGCGCCGCATGGGCGCGAATATCAAGGTGGTGGATGGAAATACGGCTATCATTTCCGGTGTGGAACGGTATACCGGAGCGACGGTGGAGACCCCGGATCTTCGGGCGGGAGCAGCCCTCGTTATCGCAGGGCTGGCTGCGGAAGGTTACACGACGGTCAATAATATAGGTTATATTCAAAGAGGTTATGAACGCTTCGATGAGAAACTGCGAGGCCTTGGAGGCATGATAGAGAAAGTAGATTCCGAAAGAGAAGCGAATAAATATATTTATAAGACCGGAACGGTCGATTAAGGAGTGAGATGAAAGATGGAACGAGTTTTGTTCACATCGGAATCCGTAACAGAAGGGCATCCCGATAAGATGTGCGATCAGGTTTCTGATGCGATTTTAGACGCGTTGATGAAAGAAGATCCTATGAGCCGTGTTGCCTGTGAGACAGTAATGACGACAGGACTGGTATTGGTAATGGGAGAGGTCACGACTTCCGCTTATGTTGATATTCAGAAGATCGTGCGTGATACAGTAAAAGAGATCGGTTACACACGGGGAAAGTTCGGTTTCGATGGGGATACCTGTGGAGTGATCGTTTCGCTGGATGAACAGTCGCCGGACATCGCCATGGGCGTGGATAAGGCGCTCGAGGCCAGAGAGAATAAGATGTCCGATGAAGAACTGGAAGCGATTGGCGCCGGCGACCAGGGCATGATGTTTGGCTACGCGACGAATGAGACAGAGGAATATATGCCTTATCCGATCGCTTTGGCACATAAGCTGTCACGACAGCTTACCAAGGTGAGGAAGGATGGCACGTTGCCATATCTGAGGCCGGATGGCAAGACGCAGGTCACTGTGGAGTATGACGAGAACGGCCGGCCGGATCGCCTGGACGCCGTTGTCTTGTCGACGCAGCATGACCCGGATGTCACCCAGGATCAGATTCATGAGGACATTAAAAAGTATGTTTTTGATGCAGTTATCCCTCAGGATATGATTGATGACGATACCAAATATTTCATCAATCCGACAGGGCGATTTGTCATCGGCGGACCGCACGGTGATAGTGGCCTAACCGGAAGGAAGATTATCGTAGACACCTATGGCGGCTATGCTCGTCATGGCGGCGGAGCGTTCTCCGGTAAAGATTGTACGAAGGTTGACCGGTCGGCTGCTTACGCGGCAAGATATGTGGCCAAGAATATCGTGGCGGCCGGATTGGCGGATAAATGTGAGATTCAGCTTTCTTATGCCATCGGCGTTGCCAGGCCGACATCGATTATGATTGACACTTTTGGCACAGGCCGGTTGCCTGACGATAAGCTGGTAGAGATTGTTCGTGAGAATTTTGATCTGCGGCCAGCCGGTATCATCAAGATGCTTGACTTGAGGCGCCCGATTTACAAGCAGACGGCAGCCTATGGACACTTTGGACGTATGGATCTGGATCTCCCATGGGAGAAGCTGGATAAGGCGGAGACGCTGCGGACTTATTTGGGTTAGGCAGTGCTTGACAGACATCATGATTGATTAATTGGTGAGTGATGATCTGATAAGTTTTGAGAGAGAAGAATATTTATATATGGATCTCCCTGATATTGGAACTGCTTCTGATATCAGGGAGATTCTTTTTTTATTGGTGTTATTATAAGATTGGGCCCGAACATCTCAAGGTTTATTTTTGCTTTTTCTCGCTATGGAATTTTTCATGAACTGTAATATGAATCACAGAAGGGATAGAATTATGTCTTGTGCTTTGCTGGTAATTATGATATAAGAGTCTGGTGAAGATAAATAGTGGTGCTGCGGTAACGCATAGTCAGGGACCGCAATATGGAGATGCATGGGCATCTCAAAAATAATATGAACGAATACGAATGAGGTAGTACATGGGAAAATATAAACTGGTCGCATTTGATATGGATGGAACGTTATTAAATTCTCAGAAACAGATTTCTGAGAAAACTCTTGAGACGCTGAAAAAGACAGTAAAAGAAGGAAAGGATATCGCCCTGTCTACGGGACGGGGATTGGCAGAACTTAGCGAGTATATGGATATTCTTTCGGATGTGCATTACCTCGACTGCTCCAGCGGAGCGCTGGTCTACGATCGACTTGAGAAGAAGGTTATCGCTCAGAGCGCGATATCTGTTTCCGATATGAAAAAGCTGCTGGAGATTGCCACCAAAGAGGATATTATGCTTCATATTCTCTCGGAACGTTCCATCGTACAACGAAGCCATTTTGAAAATATGGAAGCGTATCAGATGGGCATTTACAAGCCGATGTTTGATTTAGTGGCAGATAAATGTGAGGATATGATTTCGTACTACTTTGCGGACCCAAAACCGGTAGAGAAGTTTAACATGTATCACCGGACGCCGGAAAGCCGTGCGAGAACAGAGGAGAGGGTGAAAAAGGCCGGTCTTTCTGTGGACATGGAATATGCGGAGACCACTTCACTGGAGTGTAATGCGGTGGGAGTCAATAAGGGCTCCGGTTTATTAAAATTGTGCGAATATCTGGGAATCACAGCCGAAGAGGCGATTGCCGTGGGAGATTCTGATAATGACGTCACTATCCTGAACGTGGCGGGGCTCGCCGTAGCTATGGGGAATGCGGATGAGAAAATCAAGAATCTGGCGGATGTGATTGTAGCAGATTGCGATCACGATGGCTGTGCGGAAGTGATTGAGAAATATCTGCTGGATGACAGCCGACATGATGAAAAATGTGAGGAATAAGCGGCCGGTTTATTTGTGAAAAGCCATTGTTGTTTTTTTGCAAGTATATACGAATCGTTATAAAATAATTTTTAATTTCAGAAAATACAGGCAGTTTGTCGATTCATAGGAAATATTTTGAAAATTTGCCCGTAAAGCCTATGTAAAAAATATAATTATTTTCTTTACGAAATGGTAAACCGGTGGTATAATGTAACAGTAGTAAAATGGATGGTATTCGAAAGAAACCATACCGCTATGGCAATGATAAATATTGAGCTTATATCTAAAGGAATAAGACTCGGAGCGTCACTTTATTTTTTATGAAGGTAAGGTGATTGTTATGAATGCAGGAATTATAGGCGCAGGGAAGGTTGGATGTTCCCTGGGCAAATATTTTGTGTACCATGGCCTGAGTTTATCAGGCTTTTTTGATGTCGACCCGGAATCGGCCAGGACAGCAGCAGATTTTGTCGGAGCAGATTCTGAAGAAAAGTTGGAAGAACTGGTCAAAAAAAGTGATGTTCTGTTTTTAACGGTTCCTGATGGTCTGATTACCAATGTGTGGAATCAGATAAAGGACCTCCCCGTTGAGGGTAAGTTTATATGTCATTGCAGCGGTGCCCTGTCTGCGGAAGAAGCGTTTCCGGATATAAAGGACAGAGGCGCTTTCGGATATTCTGTTCACCCACTCTTTGCAGTCAGTGATCGGTTTCATTCCTACAAAGAACTTGAGCACGCTTATTTTACAATCGAAGGAGATGAGCAGCATCTTGATGATGTGAGGACAATGTTCATGTCCTTTGGAAATCCGGTTCGCCTGATTCAGGCGAAGGATAAGGTAAAGTATCACTGCGCGGCGGCAATCTGCAGTAATCAGGTTATCGCCCTTATCCAGGAAAGCCTTGATCTTATGGCAGACTGTGGCTTCGATGAAGAGAGTGCCCTGGCAGCTTTGAAGCCTTTGATTTCTGGAAATGTGAACAAGGTTTTGGAAAGCGGGACTGTCGCCAGTCTGACCGGCCCCGTGGAACGATGCGATGTGAAGACGGTGCAGAAGCATCTGGATTGCCTGAATGAGGAAGATCAGATGTTGTATCGGTTATTGTCGAAACGTCTTACAGCCATCGGTAAGAGGAAGAATCCTAGCCGGGACTATGGAAGTCTGGAGAAAATGTTAAAAGCTAACGATTAGTGGGTATTGATTAAAGTCAATGAGCAAAAAGCTGGTGACGGAACGTAGACGACATAAAGTTGCCTATAATATTTCAGGAGGTTATTATTATGAAGAACACAGTGGTAACATTTCGTCAGATGAAGGAAAAGGGCGAAAAGATTTCTATGCTGACAGCATATGATTATTCTACAGCGAAGCTGGAAGACGCAGCAGGGGTGAATTCCATTCTGGTGGGCGATTCCCTGGGAAATGTTGTTTTGGGTTATGAGAATACCATCGCTGTTACGGTCGATGATATGATTCATCACGGCAGAGCCGTTGCAAAGGGAGCGAAAAATGCGTTGGTTGTTGTCGACATGCCATTCCTGTCTTATCAGACATCTGTTTATGATGCCGTAGTGAATGCGGGGCGTATCATGAAAGAGACGAATTGCGGCGCGGTGAAACTGGAAGGCGGCGCTGTTGTCTGCCCGCAGATCAAGGCCATCGTGGATGCATCGATTCCGGTCTGTGCCCATCTGGGACTGACCCCACAGTCCATCAATGCCTTTGGCGGTCATAAGGTACAGGGGAAAACGATCGAGGCGGCGCAGAAGCTCCTTGACGACGCCAAAGCGGTGGAGGCAGCTGGTGCGTTTGCGGTTGTCTTAGAATGTGTTCCGGCCAGATTGGCGCAGAAGGTTTCAGAGGCGATTTCCATCCCAACGATCGGAATCGGCGCTGGTAATGGCTGTGACGGACAGGTTCTGGTTTATGCGGATATGCTTTCCATGTTTTCTGATTTCTGTCCGAAGTTCGTGCGGAAGTTTGCCAATGTGGGCGAGATGATGAGCCAGGCATTCAAGGATTACGATGCAGCAGTAAAAGATGGCTCCTTCCCGGCGGAAGAGCATACCTATAAGATTGATGACGAAGTGATTGAGAAATTATATTAAAATTTTTTGACGATGCAGGAGACAGGTATCGACATATCAATATATGGAGGAAACTATGAAGATTGCTTATACAGTAGAGGAAGTAAGAAAACAGGTAAAGGCCTGGAGGCAGGAAGGTCTGACTGTTGGTTTGGTGCCGACCATGGGATATCTTCATGAAGGGCATGCCAGCCTGATGAAAAAAGCCGTGGAACAGAATGACCGTGTAGTCACCAGCGTGTTTGTCAATCCAACACAGTTCGGCCCGACCGAAGATCTGGAGGATTATCCGAGAGATTTTGATCAGGACTGTAAGCTTTGCGATTCCCTTGGCGTCAGCCTGGTATTCCATCCGGAGCCATCGGAAATGTATGCGCCGGATTTCTGTACCTGGGTGAATATGGACGTCCTGTCAAAGACTCTTTGCGGAAAAAGTCGTCCGATTCATTTCCGTGGCGTATGCACCGTTGTAAGTAAGTTATTTAACATCGTGACACCGGACAGAGCGTATTTCGGACAAAAGGACGCACAGCAGCTTGCCATCATTCGCCGCATGGTCCGTGACCTGAATATGGACATCGAGATTGTAGGCTGCCCAATCGTCCGCGAAGAAGACGGCCTGGCAAAAAGCTCGAGAAATACTTATCTGAATGCAGAAGAAAGAAAAGCGGCATTAATCTTAAGCCAGTCTATCTTCCTGGGACAGAAGATGGCGGAAGAGGGCGAGACAGATGCAGCCAAGATCAAAAATGCAATGGTCGAAAAGATACAGACGGAACCTCTGGCGAAGATTGACTATGTGGAAGTCGTTGACGGACTGTCCATGCAGCCGATCGAAAAAATAGAAGGGGCGACTCTTGTGGCTATTGCCGTCTATATTGGAAAGACCAGGTTAATTGATAACTTTATCCTCCAATGAGCCGTGCAGCTGGAAACAAAAAGTAACTGTTCCATGCTTGCATGAGAACAGTTACGAATTTGTTTTCAGATATAGGGCGAATGCCCTAATCGAGATGAAGCGAAGCGGAATCGAGATGGCACGGCGGACTTTGTTCAGATAGCGCAATGAGCCGTGCAGCTGGAAACAAGACATAACACTATTTTAAAGGGAAAGGGAGATTTCATGCAGATTACAATGTTAAAGGCAAAGATTCATCGTGCTACAGTAACCCAGGCAGAGCTTGATTACGTGGGAAGCATCACGGTAGACGAAGATTTGCTGGATGCGTCCGGCATTTTAGAATATGAGAAAGTACAGATTGTAGACATTGACAACGGAAGTCGCTTCGAAACCTATACCATCGCCGGGGAGCGTGGCAGTGGTGTCATGTGCTTAAACGGCGCGGCAGCGAGATGTGTCAGTGTGCACGATAAGATTATACTGATGGCTTATACCGATCTGACGCCGGAAGAAGCGAAGGAACATAAGCCTACGGTTGTCTTTGTGGATGATAACAACGGAATAAAACGGATTACGAACTATGAGAAACACGGACGTCTGTGTGACATGGAGTAGAGGACTGGAAGATGCTGAAAGGAAAAACGGTCGTATTGGGTGTTACGGGAAGTATCGCGGCATACAAGATCGCGAATCTGGCAAGTATGCTGGTGAAAAATCATTGTGACGTCCATGTAATCATGACAAAAAACGCAACGAATTTTATCAATCCGATTGCCTTTGAGACTTTGACCGGCCATAAATGTCTTGTGGATACCTTCGACAGGAATTTTGAATTCCAGGTGGGGCATGTATCCCTTGCCCAGAAGGCGGATCTGATGATGATCGCGCCGGCTTCTGCCAATGTGATTGGCAAGGTGGCTCATGGCATTGCGGATGACATGCTGACGACGACAATCATGGCCTGTCCGGGAAAGGTGATTTTTTCCCCGGCGATGAACGTCCACATGTATGAGAATCCGATTCTGCAAGATAATCTTGTTATTCTGCGAAAATATGGATATGAGATTGTGGAACCCGCAGTCGGCTACCTGGCCTGCGGTGATACCGGCGCAGGAAAGATGCCGGAACCGGAAACATTGTTTCAATATATTTTAAGAGAACTTGCTTTTGAGAAAGATATGACGGGCATTAAAGTGATGGTGACGGCAGGGCCAACGCAGGAAGCTATTGATCCGGTTCGTTATATTACCAATCATTCATCTGGAAAGATGGGGTATGCCATCGCCAGGGACGCGATGCTTCGTGGAGCGGATGTCACACTGATTTCCGGCCCGGTCGCGCTTCAGCCGGTGCCATTTGTCACAACCATCCCTGTCGTTTCTGCGGAAGACATGTTTCAGGCGGTAAAAGGTCATCTTTCCCAACAGGATATATTAATCAAATCTGCGGCTGTAGCAGATTATCGCCCTTGCGAGGTCAGCCAGGAAAAGGTAAAGAAATCCGACGCGGATATGAGCACCCATCTGGAAAGGACGCAGGACATCCTTGGATATGTGGCTCAACATCGGAGAAAAGACCAGACCATATGCGGATTTTCCATGGAAACCCAGAATATGCTGGAAAACTCTCGCAAAAAATTACAGAAGAAAAAACTGGATATGATTGCCGCCAATAATTTAAAGGATACTGGAGCCGGCTTTGGAACGGACACGAACCTGGTGACGATTATCACCGAAAAAGAAGAAAGAGAACTGCCTCTGATGCCCAAGGAGGAAGTCGCTCACGAACTATTGTCCTATATATTAGAATATCGTTCTCATTAAGATACGGATTTATCCGTAAGGAAATACTTTCCAATTCCCTTTGCCCCAAATTTTATAAGGAAAGATTCTATAACAGATGCGCCGCTTTTGTAGATGTCATGCAAGAGCGGCGCATAAATTATGTATAGGAAATAATTGAGAAAATCCTTATAAAACTAAGGAAATTCAATGATTTTTATGTTACAATTACAACACATTAGCTTATCTGGCAGCTCATCAATTCACATGACTGCTTTGCAGGCATAATCATGGGATACGAGGTACGAGTATGTCGGGGAACAGATTAAACTGCACGAAATAATAAGGTGACGGAATGGATGATTGGCATGAAGCATATTTTAATTATCGACAGAGATGAGTCCACAGCAGAGCTGGAACGAGATTATCTGGAGATGAATTCTTTTATAGTTACAATTGAAAAATGTGGTGTATCCGGTTTTCAGCGGGCATTGCAGGAGGATATTGACATGGTCATAACGGAGCTTGATTTTGAAGATTTAAGTGGCTTTGAACTTTGCAGGGAACTTCGCGGCAGACGGGATATTCCGATCATGATTGTATCTTCAAAAAGCAGCGAGATTGATAAGGTGCGAAGTTTTGGTGTGGGAGCAGATGATTATATCGTAAAGCCTTTTTCTCCCAATGAGCTGGTAGCGAGAGCGAAAGCACATTTGAATTGTTACGTCAGACTAATGAAAAAGGGAGAGCGTGAGAATAACTGTATCTGCTTGAGAACGATAAAGATTGATATGACGGCCAGGAGGGTTACAGCAGAAGGGAAAGAGATTCCGTTTACCACGAAGGAGTTTGATTTGTTGGTGTTTCTTGCCTCCCATCCGAATCAAGTGTTTTCGAAAGATGAACTGTTCCGGGAAGTGTGGGGGATGCATTCCATCGGTGACGTTGCCACTGTGACGGTACATATTAAAAAGATTCGTCAGAAACTGGAAAAGTACACGGAGGGGTTAAATTGCATAGAAACCGTTTGGGGAGCCGGTTATCGGTTCCAGCTTTCGGAATCGGCAGATGAAGAGGAAGAATAATTGAATCATAGATTACGATTTTACAGAAGGTGATGACATGGCAGGGAAGAAGAAAGTTCCGATCATCTATGAAGATGACAGCATCATAGTATGCGAGAAACCGGCGGGGATGCCGGTACAGCCGGATACAACGAAGAATATAGATTTGGAGACCTATTTTAAAAACTATCTTTTTCAAAAGCAGGCAGGAGAAGAAGAACCATATCTGACTGCGGTCCACAGGTTGGACCGGTCAGTCGGCGGGCTGATGGTATTCGCGAAGACGAAGCAGGCGGCAGCGAATCTAAGCGAACAGATTCAAAATCATGAATTCGAAAAATATTACCAGGCGGTCGTGTGCGGTACCTTGCCGGAAGACTTTGGTACTTTTGAGGACGTGTTGCTTCGGGATGGGAAGACCAACACGACGAAGGTTGTTCCTGCCGGAACACCGGGTGCGCGTGACGCTGCCCTTGATTACGAGCTGATTGATCAGATTGAGACGAAGGAAGGAACTTTTTCCTGGGTTCTTGTCATTCTCAGTACGGGGAGGCATCACCAGATAAGAGTACAGTTTGCTTCCCGAGGCCTGGGCTTGTATGGCGATACCAAATATAATCCGCGATATCAGAAGATGAAGAAAAAATATATGCAGCTGGGCCTTTATTCCACGAGGCTGGAATTTTGTCATCCGGTGACAGGAGAGAAAGTTGTGTTTAAGACAGAACCGCAGGGGGAAGCTTTTGAAATGATGGATGTGGAGGCATTTTAGATGCCTCCTTTGTTTTGAAGGTTTTTTGTATCGGATATTTTAGATGTCTCTTTTTGTTCTGATTGACAAAAGGCGCAGTCTATTCTAAAATAAATCGATAGATTCTACGTGATTGTGGAAATAAGTTCGCACCAATATGTTGAATGACTCATTGTATGAAAGAGAGTGCGCTGGAAAGGAAAAGTTATGGCGAAAGAAAAGAAGCTTGTAGAAGCGATTACTCCAATGGAACAGGATTTTGCCCAGTGGTACACCGATGTGGTGACCAAGGCAGAATTGATTTCCTATTCAAATGTAAGAGGTTGTATGATCATTCGTCCTAGAGGCTATGCCATCTGGGAGAATATTCAAAAAGAGTTAGACAGAAGATTTAAAGAGACTGGCGTGGAAAATGTCTATCTGCCGCTATTGATTCCGGAGAGCCTCCTGCAAAAGGAGAAGGATCATGTCGAAGGGTTTGCACCGGAAGTAGCGTGGGTGACCCAGGGAGGTTCGGAAGAACTGACGGAGAGACTGTGTATCCGTCCGACTTCCGAGACATTATTTTGTGACCATGTGAAGGATATCATCCATTCTCACAGAGACTTGCCAGTGGTATATAACCAGTGGTGTTCCGTGCTGCGCTGGGAAAAGACAACCCGCCCGTTTCTTCGTTCTTCCGAATTTTTGTGGCAGGAAGGCCATACCTTCCATGCGACAGCAGAAGAGGCGGAAGAGAGAACAAAACAGATGCTCAATGTATACGCGGATTTCTGCGAGGAGATTCTGGCGATTCCATTGGTAAAAGGAAAAAAGACCGATAAGGAGAAGTTTGCCGGCGCGGAGGCGACTTATACGATCGAAGCACTGATGCATGATGGTAAGGCTCTGCAGTCCGGTACCAGTCACAACTTTGGTTCCGGCTTCGCGGAAGCGTTCGGTATCCAGTATGCGAACAAGGAGAATAAACTTTCTCCGGTATATGAGACGTCCTGGGGATTATCCACTCGCGTCATCGGTGCCATCATTATGGTGCACGGCGATGACAGCGGCCTGGTACTTCCGCCGAGAATCGCACCGGTACAGTCCATGATCATTCCGATTCAGCAGAAAAAGGAAGGCGTGCTGGATAAAGTATTTGAAATCCGTGATATGTTGAAAGAAGACTACTCTGTGAAGGTAGATGACTCCGATAAATCACCGGGATGGAAGTTCAGTGAGCAGGAGATTCAGGGTATCCCGACCCGTATCGAGATTGGGCCGAAGGATATCGAGAAGAATCAGGCTGTTATCGTCCGCAGAGACACCAGAGAAAAGATTGTTGTTGGCATTGAGGAACTGCCGGAAAAACTGGGACAGGTTCTGGAAGAGATGCAGAAGGATCTGTACGATAAAGCGAAGGCACATCTGGAGGCCAATACCCATATCGCGCATAACTGGGACGAGTTCCAGGAACTGCTCAACAGCAAACAGGGATTCATCCGTTCCATGTGGTGTGGCGAGACCGAGTGTGAGGAAGCCATCAAGGACGAGACAGGGGCATCCACCCGCTGTATGCCGTTTGACCAGCAGAAACATTCGGACGTTTGCGTCCACTGCGGTAAACCGGCCAAATATGAAGTATATTTTGGAAAAGCGTATTGATTTATTTGGAAGAGTTCCGTTTTGGAGCTCTTCTTTTTTAGAAAGAAGGCATTGTCGTGAATAGTGATTTCTCAGAGGGAAAAGTATGGCGACGGATTGTGGAACAGGCCGTGCCACTGACTTTGGCGCAGCTGGTACAGCTTTTGTATAATGTTATTGACCGGATTTATATCGGACATCTGCCCGGAGCAGGTAGTCTGGCATTGACGGGAGTGGGACTGGCATTTCCATTTGCTACCTTTATCACAGCATGTGCGCAATTATTTTCATCCGGGGCGGTGCCGCTTTTTTCCATTGCGCGGGGAGCAGGAAAAGAAAAGAGGGCTTCTAAGATTCTTGGCAACGCCATGAGTATGATTCTTGTGATTTCAGTAGCTGTCTTTTTTGTATGTTACCGTTTCCGCGAACCACTGCTTTATCTTTTCGGTGCCAGTGATGAGACGATTGGTTACGCCAGCAGTTATCTGCAGATTTATCTTTTTGGTGTGCTGTTTTCATTGATTGGTACCGGAATGAACGGGTTTATTAACGCGCAGGGATATCCGAAAACAGCCATGCTCAGTACAGTGATTGGGGCGGTAATCAACCTGATTCTGGACCCGATTCTGATTTTTGGATTGGGACTCGGTGTGCGGGGCGCAGCAGCGGCTTCCGTAATCGGGCAGTTTGTTTCGGCGAGTTGGATTCTTCATTTCCTGACAGGGCGTAAAGCATTGTTCACGATTCAGTTCCAGAACATGATTCCGGATTTTTCTATTATGAAAGAAACCCTGAGTCTGGGCATCGCGGGTTTTGTACAGCAGATGACGAATTGTCTGGTACAGATTGTGTGCAATGCGACACTGAAAACCTATGGCGGGGATACTTATGTCGGGATTATGACGATTTTAAACTCCGTGCGAGAGATTGCTTCTTTGCCAATTGTTGGATTGACCGGAGGAGCGCAGCCGGTTCTGGGTTATAATTACGGTGCGAAAGAATATGAGCGAGTCAGATCAGGGATTCGTTTTGCAGCAGTGACTGGTATCCTGTATACGACCTTTTTCTGGGCAATGGTGCTGCTTTTCCCAAGTGTGTTTATCCGTATGTTTTCCAGTGATGCTTCTCTGCTTGTGCCGGGTATCCATGCGCTACACCTATATTTCTTCGGTTTTTGTTTCATGAGCCTGCAGTTTGTGGGACAGTATACTTTTATCGCTCTTGGCAAGGCGAAGCAGGCGGTATTCTTCTCTTTGTTCCGGAAAGTGGTTTTGGTCGTTCCTCTGACGATCCTGTTGCCGATGCTGACAAGTTTGGGAACGGATGGTGTATTTATCGCGGAACCGATTTCGAACTTCTTCGGTGGATTGGCCAGCTTCGGGACTATGTGGTTTACAGTGTATCGGAGACTGGGGAAGGCAGAACGCGAGTCGTGATTGGGAATCTTTTTGAAACATGTATCTTAATTTGCATTGCTGATAGGAATCCTGTATAATTGTTGAATAGTAATATAATGACATAACAGCTCTTATATAATAGGAGTTAATATATGTTAGAGTAGCTGTGTGAAAACTGTCTGGCTTCGAATAAATTTGAATGAACAATTCACATTGGGAGGAGGTGTTAAAAATGGGATTTTATCTAAATCCGGAAGATATTCTGGAACTTTATGAGAGGGAAACCAATCAGCCCTACTTTGTCGACAAGACAGATATGTTAAATGAGCTGATTCCGTTCGTGAAACAGGGAGGTAAAAATATTTGCGTCACCAAAGCGAGAAGATTTGGGAAATCGGTGGCGGCGGCGATGATAGGTTCTTTTTTTGGAAAAGGCATCGACAGCAGTCATGTTTTTTCTCATCTTAATATTGCGAATAATAAAGAGTATACGAAATATTTGAATCAGTATAATTTGATTTTTATAAATTTCAGTAAAGGGCCACGTAATTGTGAATCTTACAGGAAATATATCGATTATATTGAAAATCGTCTCATGCATGATTTAAAGAAAGCATATCCGAATGTATATATAGACGAAAACGATACAGTAGGTTCTATATTGCGTAGTATTTCCATGGAATATAATGGAGAAAAATTCATTTTGGTTTTTGATGAGTGGGATTATATTTTCCACAGGGATTATTTTACAGAGAAAGACAGGGGAAAATTCACTGCTTTTCTTGGCGATTTGACTAAGGACAGGGCATATGTCGCGATGACTTATATGACAGGGATTTTGCCGATTAAAAAATATTCCGGAAGTGATACGATGAATCATTTTGCTGAGTATAATATGGCGACCAGCCAGATGTTTAATGATTATTTTGGGTTTACGAACGTGGAGATTGATAATCTGTATCAGCGTTATCTTATGAATACGCCCGATGCTGCCATTTCCAGAGAAGAACTGGCTGAGTGGTATGATGGTTATCATAAGAAAGGAAAAGAAAGTGTTTATAATCCGAATTCAGTTGTTTTAGCCTTTTCTCAAAATGAACTGGCGAGTTATTGGTCTAAGGCTGGTGAATATGAAGAGCTTAAGAATTATGTATTAAGAGATATTGATGGTGTAAGAGAGGCGGTGATTCTGTTAATAGCAGGGGAACCGGTGCCAATTGAAATCGCGGAGTATGCATCAACAGCCCAGGAACTTAAAAAGAGAGATGAGATTCTTTCGGTGATGACGGTTTACGGGTTTCTGAATTATTGTGATGGTTGCGTGAGAATTCCAAATAAAGAACTTCAGATGGAATTCGAAAAGATTATTCGGGAGGAGCCGAAATATAATTATGTGCGTGATTTAGAAAAAGAATCTGCCCGAATCTTAAAGGCTACTTATGATGGAGATGAAGATACAGTTGGGAATGTACTCTCTATCGTACACACTACGGAATCTCCTTTAAAGGCATCTAATGATGAGGCAGAATTGTCCGGGAGTGTAAAACTGGCTTACATTGCTGCACGAAATCAGTATGATATGCAAAGGGAAGCAGGCAGGGATTGGATATGTCGATTATATTTTTTATCCTTATAATAAATCCGATGATGGAATTATTATAGAACTAAAAGTGGATGACAGTCCTGAGACTGCTCTTAATCAGATTAAGGATAAAAAATACGCTTTGAAGTTTTGTAGAAAAATTGGGGAGAAACCAAAAACAATGGGACGAATTATCCTGGTGGGGATCGGGTATTATAAAAAGGATAAGAACCATCGTTGCAAAATTGAGATTATCGAGTCGTGTAATGATATTTTATAGTATCCCTGAAAGGATTCGTTGTTTACTATAATATAGCCTGACACTACAGGCATGCTCCCTTTCAGACAGACAAATAAAATATTAAGTTTTGTCGGTCAGAAGGGAGCATCGTTTTTGTTTTTCGGAAAGGAAGTTCGTTCTTATTCACGGCCTTGATATGGAAGCTGAAAATAATCCAGGAAAGATTTATATCTATCCTGTGCCGTCAGGCAAGTGTCTGTCAGATAGCCTTTTTCATTATCCCATTCTTTCAGACCTCGGTAGTAGAAGAACTTCAGGTCATCACTGATAATAAAAGGAATGATGTTGTATTTCAGGCATTCTTTAAACATGATTAATCTGCCGACTCGTCCATTACTATCCTGGAAAGGATGAATCCTTTCAAATTTTACATGGAAATCCAGGATGTCTTCCAAAGTTTTTTGCTCAATTTTCCGATAGTCGCTTAGTAATGATTTCACGTGAACAGGAACTTTTTTTGGAGGCGTCGTTTCGAATCCGCCTACTTCATTCGGCGTTTTCTTATAATCGCCGACAGCGAACCAATCCAGTCGGGAATCACTGGTTCCGGTTTTTAAAATACGATGTAACTCCTTGATGAATTTTTCGGTCAGATTATCTTTTGCGTGATTGATTACTGTATCAATGCAGCGAAAATGGTTAACAGTTTCAATCACATCGTCTACATTTACGGATTCATTTTCTATGCCTATTGTATTCGTTTCAAAGATATATCTTGTCTGATCGTGGGTCAGATGGCTGCCTTCCATATGATTTGAGTTATAGGTGAGGTCGATTTGTGTTTTGTGATAGAGGCCGCCCGAGTATTTCATCGCTTTTTCCTCCTGCAAAATACTCAATAGCGTTTTGGGTTGACACGATTTATGGTTGACACGTTCTGGTTTTTCGGCCTGAGAGGGAATCTTCCAGGTTTTTCCGGAAAGAAAAGCACCTTTTATGCGGCCCTGGGCGCAGTAATTCCTGACACTTCGTTCCGAAAGATGCCATTTTTGGGCGGCTGATGCAACGTTAATGTATTCCATAAGAATTCCTCCGTTATATAAAAAAGTAAAATGTGTAAGAGTTTATATGATTACTATAGAAATTATGCTGTATATGTAACTGTAACTTTACTCAGAATGATAAAGTGCTGAGAGATAGTTATTATATATAAGTATATCATATTATCGGCAAAAACTGTTGTACAAAATTATTAATATAAGAATTTATTGCCGATAAAGGCAAAAAGTTTTTATTTTAAGGAAACTTCGTTCCTGTAAGATAAAAATGTTCCGCTAAGGATGCATATTCGCACGATAGGGAATACTTCACAAATGTGACTGCACTCGGCGCGAGAATGCGCTAAGCGCATTTCCTTTTTAACAATCAGATGGCTCTAAAAAAATACTTACACTTCTGAAAAATTCGTGTTATAATACGTCTGCATAAAAGGATGACCCGAAATACAGAGAATTAACAAAGAGGATAGAAACTAAATAGAAATAAGTCAAAAGGCGTAGTCTATGTTGGGACTAGGTCTTTTTTGTTTTATCTATGTTGAAGTCATCAGAGTTTTATTATCAATATTTTGAAAGGAGTGGTATTATATGCCAAAAACAAAATTTCAAGGAATCATTTTTGGATTGCTCATGTCTTATGCGACGGCCTATGGTATGGAGGTTTTTAATGTCGCAGTCAAATACGGATTTGGTGCAGATCTTTCTTCGATGACGAATAGTGTCTTTTTAGGAGCTTTGCAGGAAGCATCGTATATGGGACTGTTTGTGTTTTTATTTTCCAACCTTTGGGGAAATCGCTTCGGTTCCTGGATGATGTAGCGTCGCTGTAATCCGGAAAAGGATAATCCATTTTTCTGTCAACTGGTGCGGCAGGGATGTACGGTTGGTATCATGTGCCCGACGATGAGCCTGGTTGCTACGATTCTCTTTAGTATCATTCTGGCAGGCAGACCGGTCGCACAGCTTCCGGCAATCTGGGTAGGGACGCTCATCAAGAATTTTCCGATTGCATTTTTCTTAAATGTATTCGCGGCGGCGCCTTTAACACGGATTGTTTTTGGACTGATTTTTGACAGGAATGATACAAAGACAGCGGAAATTGCTACCGAAAATAATTGATGTTTTTTAGCGATTTTGATATTGATATCAAATTTAATACTTATATCATTTTTATATCGATTTGTATCGGAAAAGCTTGATTAGACAGAAGCATACAAATGTAGCTTATGAATGTAGACTATAAGTCATTATGGACGAACGAAAAAATGTACGCTGGTATTTTTGTGCCAGGGTACATTTTTGCTGTATAAGTAATAATGTATTTAACCTCTTAAATTATTCGTGAAAAAATGTGTTAGAGGAATCTATTTCATGGTATAAAGCCCTTCGTAAATTCCTTTCTGTGCCATCAGTTCCTCATGTGTTCCTCGTTCCGCGATTCCATTCTCTGCCACCACCAGAATCTCGTCGGCATTTTGGATGGTGGACGACCGGTGGGCGATAGTGCTCGTTGTGCGATTGTGAGCCAGTTCATCCAGGCTTATTTGAATCCAGCGTTCACTCTCGTTATCGAGGGCACTGGTTGCTTCATCAAGGATGAGCACCGGAGGATTCTTCAGGAATACGCGAGCGATGGATATGCGCTGTTTTTGTCCGCCGGAAAGACGCGTTCCGCGTTCACCCACCCAGGTATCGTAGCCGTCGGGCAATGCCTCGATAAATTCGTGAATATTTGCCCGTCGGGAGGCGGCGATGATTTCGTCCATGGTAGCGTCCGGCTTGCCGTAAGCGATATTTTCCCGAACGGTTCCATCAAAAAGATAGACGTCCTGTTGGACGATTCCTATCTGACTGCGCAAAGATTTTAAGGTTAGTTTTCGCACATCTTTGCCATCAATGAGGACACGTCCTGCCGTGGTATCATAAAATCTGGGCAAAAGATTGCAGATGGTTGTTTTTCCGGAGCCGGAAGGCCCGACCAGAGCGACCGAGCGGCCCGCGGGAATCGTGAATGAAACATCCTGTAAAACGGGAGTGTCGTCATCGGCGTAGTGGAAGGATACATTTTCATAGGTGACGGTTCCCTGTACATTTTCCAGGGATTGTGCATCAGGAGCATCCTCGATGTCCGGTTCCGTCTCCATGATTTCGATGAAACGGCGAAAGCCGGAAAGACCTTTCTGAAGCATCTCTGTCAGTTCGACCAGCATTTGGATGGGGCTGACAAAAATGCCGATATAAAGAGCATACATGGAGAGGTCCGTGACGTTCATACGTCCCTGCGCGATGAGATAGCCTCCGCATACCAGGGTGGCTGCGTACATCATGCCCTGAAAAAACTGATTTCCACCGGAAAAATCGCCCATGCAGCGATAATTATCTTTTTTGGACACAAGAAAAGCACGATTGCTCTTTTCGAATTTGGCATGCTCGATATCCTCGTTGGCGAAGGATTGGACGACACGAATCCCTGCCAGTGTATCCTGAAGGCTGGCGTTGACGTCACCGATCTTGCGGCGATTTTCCATAAATGTGCGGGACATCCGTTGGTTCTGTGACAGGGAAAACAGCAACATGCAGATGACGAAGAATAAAAGCACCAGCGCCAGTTCCCAGCTGATGATAAAAAGGAAAAGAAAAGAGCCGAAGATTTTGATCACGGCGATAAACAGATTTTCAGGACCATGATGCGCCATCTCGGAGATATCAAAAAGATCAGATACCAGCTTGCTCATCATCTGCCCCGAATTATTCCGGTCATAGTAAGTAAAGGAAAGCTTTTCATAATGGTCGAAAAGCTCCTGCCGCATATCCCGCTCCATCTGGGCACCCATGACGTGACCCTGATAGCTAACATAGCGCCTCGAAGAATCTGGGGATAAACCAGATCAATGACGCTGATTATGGTAGCACATACCAGATCCAGGAAAAAGACAACCCAATATGGTTTATAATAAGGTATAAATTTTTTCAACGTTTTCATTCGTTCTCCCTCCTCCTGTTCGCAGGAATTGCGAGCAATCCTGTGACTCAAAACATCTTATCAGTGATATGGGAATTTGTCAAATGTTGTCCTTTAGTCCTAGTATCCATTGTGTTGACATGAGTATGGAAATTCATGTATATTATATTTGACATCAACATAAGTTTACGTGATTTGTTTTGGATTAAGCAGATGTTGTGATGGCGTTGTCTTGTGCAAACATAAGTAATATAATTATATTGAATGTCAATTTGGCAGTTGAGTTTCGATATCTATAATATAAGCCTGGAGGTGATTTCAATGAGGAACCATAAGGTGAATCTTTCTTTAAATGAAGATATAATAAATAAAGTGAATGAAGAGGCGTCGATAGCTGTTAAAAACGTTTTGGATAAAGATTTATCTAAAATGATATTGTTTGGTTCTTGCGCAAGAGGAGATTATACAGAAGATTCGGATATTGACATAGCTATTCTTACAAATTGTGATCGCGAGGCAGTAAAAAAATATAATACGAGCCTTGCAACAATAGCAGCGTTTCTTGCGGAAAAGTATTTTGCTGTTGTGAATTTTGTAAGCATTCCGGCAGTTGAGTTTGAGAAAAAAAAATCGTGGTATGTTTTTTTTAAAAATATAGAAAATGAGGGAAAATGTATTTATGGATGAGAAGTATTACATGGAATTAGCTAAGGCAAGATTAGATCGGGCAAAAGAATTATTAAAGGATGCGCAGCAACTTTTGGAAGCAGAATCCTATAAATCGGCAAATAACAGAGCCTTCTATGCGATGGAAAAAGCATTAAATGCATTATTGTCCACGGAAAAAGTAGAGTCAGCTACACATAATGGAGTGTTAAAACAGTTCAATTTTTTGTTCATCCATAAAGGAGATGGGACATTTACGAGAGAAGATTATAGTAAGGTGGCTCAGGCAGAAACCATAAGGAGCTCGTCAGATTATGATGATTTCTATGTGGCAAGCATTAGCGAGACAAAGGAACAAGTAAAAAATGCGAAATATATCGTTCAAAAAGTGGAGAATTATATAGCGGTGCAAAATAAATCAGATAGTAATAAGACGGATACAGAAAAAGAGGAATGTTAATCTGTAATCCATGATACACAAAAAACCGGCCCTCATGGCCGGTTTTTTAAAAAAGAGAGAAAAGAATGAAAAAAATTTATATCAAATTCAAATAACCTGTTTGTTATTTGATGATTGTATTGTACTGTTTTTTTGTGAACGATTTGTGAGGAAAAGCTGACGAATTTTTGAAGATAAATTGGAGAAAGTGTGAAAAACGGGGGATTACCAATTGACAATCCCCCGTTATGAAACAAATTAGTGTATGAAGTATCATGCTTAATGTGTATTAGTCCTGATAACCATGGCTGGACTAAAACAATTATTTATGCGTAAACAGAATATACTTATTAAGCCAAAATCGGTGCGATCGCTGCAGCGAGCGCGTCTTTCTGTGCCTGTGCTTCCGCCAGATCTTTACCCTTCGTCGTAAAGTATGTCTTAATCTTTGGCTCTGTTCCGGATGGGCGAACGATAACGGTTGCGCCGCCTTCCAGGCTGTAGCTTAATACATTGGAAGCAGGAAGACCGGTTGCTGCGGTGTCTTTGTAATCGACAGCGGAGGTTACTTTGTAGTCGCCAAAAGCGGTCGGCGGTTCTTTACAGAGAGATTCCATGATGCCGCTCATCTTATCCATACCGGTAAGTCCTGGGAACTCAAAGCTGTCAACCTTGTTCAGATAACGGCCATATTCCGCGTAAATCTCTTCCAGACGCTGTTTGATGGAACTGCCGATGCTGCGATAATAAGCAGCCATCTCACAGATCAGCATGGAGCCGACGATGGCATCTTTATCACGAACATATGGGCCGGCAAGATAGCCGTAGCTTTCTTCGAAACCGAAGATGAAGCGCTCTACTTCACCGTCTGCTTCCAGACCGGCAATCTGGTCGCCGATCCACTTAAATCCGGTAAGTACGTTGCGCATCTCCACACCATAGTGTTCTGCGATGGCGTCAGCCAAAGGAGTGGATACGAGAGACTTTACTGCGACTGGGTTCTTTGGCATGGTTCCTTTTTCGATGCGGCCTGCGCAGATATAATCTAACAGCAGCGCGCCCATCTCGTTGCCGGAAACCAGTTCATAGGAACCGTCTTCACATTTCATAGCGATACCAACACGGTCAGCATCCGGGTCAGTAGCAAGCATCAGGTCGGCACCGGTTTCCTCTGCCAGTTCCAGACCAAGCTTTAACGCATCGAAAATCTCCGGATTCGGATAGCTGCAGGTAGTGAAATATCCGTTCGGGTATTCCTGATCCGGTACGATGGTGATATCCTCGATACCAATGTCTTTTAATACCTGGGTAACCGGAACAAGACCGGAACCATTTAACGGGCTGTATACTAATTGAAGGCCAGCGGTCTTGCACAGACCCGGACGAACCTGGCATGCCTCGATAGCTTCATAAAGTGCTTTTTTGCAGTCATCACCGACAAACTTGATCAGACCCTCTTCAATGCCCTGTGCGAAGGACATGTATTTTGCTCCGGTAAGGACGTCTGTCTTCTGAATCTCATCATAAACGATGGCAGCAGCGGCATCTGTCATCTGGCATCCGTCCGGACCGTAAGCCTTGTAGCCGTTATATTTAGCCGGGTTATGGGATGCAGTTACCATGATACCTGCGTTACAGTTGTAGTAGCGTGTTGCAAAAGATAATGCCGGAACAGGCATCAGAGCGTCATAAATGCGGACATTGATGCCATTAGCAGCCAGTACGCTGGCAGCAGTTTTTGAGAAAACATCGCTCTTTAAACGGCTGTCATAGCTGATGGCAACGGTCTGTGTGCCACCTTGTGTCTTTACCCAGTTTGCAAGGCCCTGTGTAGCCTGGCGAACAACGTAAATGTTCATGCGATTGGTTCCTGCGCCGAGAACTCCTCTTAAACCTGCGGTTCCGAATGTCAGAGATACGGCAAAACGATCAGCAATCTCTGCGTCATTCCCTTCTATCTTGGCAAGTTCCGGTTTTAAATCGCAGTCTTCTAAATCTGCAGCAAGCCAACGCTTATATTCCTCTTGATACATTATAGTAATCTCCTTCCTTATTAGTATATATCATTTTGAGTTTATCACAAATGCTGTTTTTTCGCAATAAAAGAATGGTGGAATACGGGGATATTACACAAATGTTACTAAGAAATCGTTTATCCTTTTATGAAAATAAATTGTTCTGTAAAATTTTTGATTGACATTTTCCATGTGAAATGGGATAGTGATAAAGGTTGACCTGTCGTTTTTGCGAACAGACAGAGAAAAACTGGTCGATATATTTTATGTCAATACAATTATTAAGGAAGGTACAGATAACATGGATAAGAAGATCATCGCGGTTTCCGCCGGAAAAGAGATCACAGAGGAAGAATTTAATCAGTTTGTTGCAAGAATTCCACAGGAACAGCAGCAGTATATCGCTACGCCGGAGGGCAGGCAGCAGGCACTGACGCAGTATGCCAATTATTTCCTGTTTGAAAAGCTTGGTGAGGAGAAAAAATATGACCAGAGTGAGGAGTTTCTCGCCATCATGGATGGGGCGAGGAGAGAGTTGTTAAGCCAGTATGCACTGACACAGGAAGTGCAGGATATTCATGCTACGGAGGAAGAATGTCGCGCTTATTATGAGGAACACAAGGCTTCATTTAAGAAGGAAGCCCAGGCGACAGCAAGGCATATTCTGACGGCGACCGAGGAAGAATGTCAGAAAGTGCTGGCAGAGATTCAGAATGGAGAGAAAACCTTTGCGGAAGCGGCAAAAGCGTATTCCACCTGCCCTTCTGCTGCCCAGGGCGGCGCATTGGGAACCTTTGGCAGAGGCCAGATGGTGAAGGAGTTTGACGAGGCGGTATTTACCGCGGAAGTGGGGAAGATTCTCGGGCCGGTGAAGACGACCTATGGCTATCATCTGATTGTTGTGGAGGAGTTAAAAGGTGGCGAGGAGGCTTCTTTTGAAGATGTAGCGCAGCAGATTGCCCAGCAGATCACAAACCAGAAGCAAAATGAGAGATATATGGCTGTTCGGGCAGAGCTGATTGAAAAATACGGACTGGAATTTAAATAATACTAAATGGTGATGGAGAAACTTGTGCGATTTTATGGTGATTTTATCAGGAAAACCCCTTCCTTTTTTATCAGGAAAGGGTTATAATAGAGCCGTATAACTTAGGGCGATGGTAATCATACATCGACAACTGTGAAAGCAGAGAATATATTTAATGGAGGTTATTTATTATGGCATTAGTATCAGCAAAAGAAATGTTACAGAAAGCAAAAGCAGGACACTATGCAGTAGGTGCTTTTAACATTAACAATCTGGAATGGACCAAATCGATTCTGTTGACAGCAGAAGAACTTCGTTCTCCAGTTATCCTCGGTGTATCCGAAGGCGCTGGCAAATACATGGCTGGTTTCAAGACTGTTGTCGGCATGGTGAACGGTATGCTCGAAGAGTTAAATATCACGGTTCCTGTAGCACTTCATCTTGATCATGGTACCTATGAAGGATCTAAGAAATGTATCGAAGCTGGTTTCTCCAGCATCATGTTTGACGGTTCCTCTCTTCCGATTGAAGAAAACATCGAGAAGACTAAAGAACTGGTTGCTATCTGTGAAGAAAAGGGTATGTCCATCGAAGCAGAAGTTGGTTCCATCGGCGGAGAAGAAGACGGTGTCATCGGTATGGGCGAGTGTGCAGATCCGCAGGAATGCAAGAAGATTGCTGATCTTGGCGTAACCATGCTGGCTGCTGGTATCGGCAACATCCACGGCAAATATCCGGCAAACTGGAAGGGATTACAGTTTGACGTATTGGATGAGATTCAGAAGCTGACAGGCGAGATGCCTCTCGTATTACATGGCGGTACCGGTATTCCTGAAGAGATGGTTAAGAAGGCGATCTCCCTTGGTGTATCTAAGGTTAACGTTAACACAGAATGCCAGCTTGCTTTCGCAGCAGCTACCCGCGAATATATCGAAGCTGGTAAAGATCAGCAGGGCAAGGGCTATGACCCTCGTAAGTTATTAGCTCCTGGCGCAGAAGCAATCAAGGCTACCGTAAAAGAAAAGATGGAGATGTTCGGTTCCATCGGCAAAGCAGACGAATAATCTGGATATTAATTTAGAATAACTTCGCAAGAGGCTCTCCGGAGATTTTCCGAAGTTGAGTGGATTTCCGGAACCAGCCTTTGCGAATGACAAAGAGAATACAGTCATGTAGAAACGGGATTGGTTTTTTATGACTGTATTTTTATATTATAATAATTTGTTTTAAAAAAATATTTTTATAAGGGCCTGCTTTCTCACAGACAACAGCCGTAAGGAGGAAAGAAATGAACTATGAGATATTTGTAGATATGTCGCTGGATATTGATGAAAATATAGCAGCAGAGATGGGGATACGCTATGTACCGATGGAATACGGCCTTGGAGATGAGATGCTGAAAGCAACAGGCCCGGAGAGCGATGAAAAGATGCATTATTTTTATGAGAGCATGAGAAATAATGTTTCGACACGGACGACACAGATTACGCCTTATCAATATGAGGAAACCTTCGCGCCATCTATCAAAGACGGAAAAGATGTTCTTTACATTGCCCTTTCCAGCGGGTTGAGCAAGACCTATGAGTCTGCCTTGCTGGCGGCCGGAGAGTTAAAGGAACAATATGAAGGCGCACAGATAGAGGTGGTCGACAGTTTCGGCGCGACCGGGGGTATGGGATTGTTGGCAGAATCTGCTGCGAAAAATCGTGCGGCAGGGATGACTCTTGCGGAGAATGCGGCCTGGCTGCGTGCGCATGTCCATAACGTGAACCACTGGTTTATGGTGGAGGACCTGGTTTATCTCAAACGCGGTGGAAGGATCTCCGCCACTACGGCAATTGTCGGTTCTGTGTTAAATATCAAGCCGATTTTAAAAATTGATGCCAAAGGGGAGCTTGGTTCCGTGGCGAATAAGCGCGGCAGCAAGCAGGCCATGCGTTATCTGATTGACTGTTATAAAGAACGTTTTGACCCACAATACGGCAATGTCGTTTACATTTGCTGCGCAGACTGTAAAGATACCGCGGCAAAGTTAAAGGAAATGGTATTGCAGGTCAATCCGGAAGCAGATGTGCGGATTACCATGCTCTGTCCGGTCATTGGCGCACACACCGGCCCGGGGATGCTTTCCCTGATTTTTTATGGGAAAGAAATGGAATAAAATTGAATAAGGAAGTATTCAGTACAATTGTGTAGTGATATTAAAACAAGACTTATTTGCATTTGCAGATGGGTCTTTTTTTAAATAATGAAATGTCCATAATGATGTTACTACACTAATTCAAGTGTCCATTGTTATGGGTATATTATACAGGAAGCAGCCTTTCAATGAGAATATGTTCCAGCCATGTCCGATGTTGGATAATCCTGATTGCCTGCCACAGATGGTGGAGACTTCTGGCACGGTGAGCACGGATTACCAGAGTCCGGAGGATGTGGAGCATTTGTGTGAGAAGACCACACTGTATGCGGAAAACTGGAAGGCGACAGCCGATGAACTTTGGAAAACGGAGAAAAAATAGTAATATAATAAGATCCTATTTAAGTTCATGAAGAAAAGGGAATGGAAAAAGCCGTATTTCTATGGTAATATACAAGGGTGATAATGATAATTTTTATCAGTTAGGGCAGAGTTCGACGCTGTTACTGGTAGCGAGCCCTCCCTTTTTGTAAAGAGTACGTTTTTCTTCCTGTCTATGCTTGAGGACAGCGGATATATTGCCAGGGTGGCATTTTTTATGGACAGCCTGTTACAAAAGATCGGGCTTTCCGGGCGCAGTATTGTCCCGATGCTGATTGGATTTGGATGTACGGTTCCGGCTGTCATGGCGACAAGAACCTTACCGAGTGAACGAGACCGGAGAATGACGGTTTTGTTGACACCTTTTATGAGTTGTACGGCGAAGTTGCCGATTTACATGTACTTTGTGAATATTTTCTTTCCCAATTATAGTGGATTGATTGTGACGGGGCTGTATTTTCTGGGAATCGTGGTAGGGATACTGGTTGCATTTCTCTTTAAAAAATCGCTGTTTCGTGGAGAGGCAGTGCCTTTTGTGATGGAACTGCCAAATTACAGACTGCCTGAGGGGGGCGGGGAGGGGCGGGGGGGGGAGGGGTGTGGG
>JAJQDO010000078.1 GCA_021202175.1 Clostridiales bacterium
ATGCGTGAAAACGTCAGGACGCCAAATGTCATCATCAGCAAAGCGCGGCAGATTTGTTTGGAGGAATGGCAAATGAGAAGATCTCTGTTCAGCAGATGGTGTGACCAGGCATGGCTGTATGTCGTATATCTGATTGCTGTCATTATGGCGGGATGCCTGCTCTGGAATTGGGAGATATGGGAGATTTCGCAGAAACTGGCCTGCGCGCTTACAATCATCGTACCATGCCATATTTTTGAGGAAAACACTTTATCGGCCGGGTTTTATTATATGAACAATGTTGGATTCGAATCGAAAGAACCGATGGTGTATCCCCAGAACCGCTGCACAAACATGGTTACCAATCTGGGTGGCTAATTTGGAAATTATATTGAAAAAGGAGACAGAATTATGGAAGACAAAAATGCAGAACTGATTTTAAAAGCACCTGTACACAGGGCCGTTCTCACAAATATTATTCCGTCCATTGTCAGCATGATCATGATGATGATCTACAATCTGGCAGATACGTTTTTCATAGGACAGACGCACGATCCTCTGATGGTAGCCGCAGTCTCGCTGGCAATGCCCATGTTTATACTTAATTTGGGCTTCGGCAGTCTTTTCGGCGTTGGCGGAACTTCTCTGATTTCCCGCACGCTGGGAGCTGGCGATCATCAGAAAGCAAAGCACATTTCTGCGTTCTGCTTCTGGAACTGTGTGGGACTCGGCGTGATCCTTGCTGTAATTGTGACCTTCTTTGTCAATCCGATATGCAGAATCCTTGGAGCCAGTGACGACACCATTGGATATACCGCACAGTATTTGAGAATCCTCACCATCGGATACCCGTTCCAGATCACCAGCGGCTGCTTCAGCAGTATCTTTCGTGCAGATGGGAAACCCAGGATTGCTATGACCGGCACGGTCTGTGGAAACATTATTAATATCATTCTGGATCCGATCATGATTTTAGTTCTCGGATGGGGTATGGCCGGCGCCGCATTAGCGACAGTGGTCGGAAATGTTTTCGCGTTTTGCTTTTATGCCGGAAATCTGCTGTTCCGAAAGACCTTCCTTTCCATGAACCCCAGAAATTATCGTGTGGGCGACGAGATTGCAACAGGGGTGTTTTCTATCGGCATTCCGGCTTTCTGCAACAGCCTGCTGTCGAGTATTGCCTCCACTTGTATCAATAATGTGATGGCTTCTTATGGAGATCTGTATCTGGCTGGACTGGGCGTAGCCATAAAAGTCGATTCGATCGCCACGCAGCTGGTCATGGGTTTAGGGGTCGGAGTCCAGCCGCTCTTCAGATACTGCTTTGGCGCGGGTGCGAAAAAGCGCTTTATGGAGATTCTGCGTTTCTCCCTGATTCTGGCCTTTATTATGAGCGTTGTCATGACGATCGTTTGTTTCACCTTCGCAAAGCCGCTGGTTGGAGCTTTCCTGAGTGACCCGGAAGCCAAATCCTACGGGATTACCTTTTCAAGAATCTACCTCGCGTCCGCGCCGTTCATGGGGATTACCTTTGTAATGACGAACGCAATCCAGGGTGCCGGCGCTGCAGTTCCCGCTCTCATCCTGTCCCTTTCCCGTCAGGGACTCTTCTTCATTCCAATCCTGCTCATCATGAATGCGATTTTCCATTCGCCGATTATGATAGGTGCGGCGCAGCCAACAGCGAATATCCTGACATGTATCCTGTCCATCATTCTGTTTATTGTGACCTATAAAGTCTACTTCAAGCGGATGGAGCCGTTACAATCGTAAGAGCTGGATACGTGCATAAAAGCCTCCGGGGAGAAAACTCGAGAATTTAGTATCATGCCTTTTTCCCCGAAAGTATTACAAAGAGAAGGCAGATGCTGTTTCCGCCGGGACTGAAAATGCTGCAGCAGAAAAGAAAATTAACAGGAGGCCTCTAAGCTGTTCAAAAAGCACAGGAAAAATTTATTTGGATAAAAACTGTTTATGTGGAAGCAGTCGATGATATTCAGAAACTTTTGAATAAAAAGACGGCCCTGCAGACGGATGAGATCATGAAGGTGGTTGTGCTGATGAACGATGGCAGAAAGCTTGGCTATGTACCAGAAAAGGATAATGTCATTTTTGCACGATTAATGGATGCAGGAAAACTTTTAAAGGCTAAGGTCACAAAAAAGAATAAAAAAGGCAGCTTTACACAAATAAGCATTGGGATATACATGGTCGATTTTTGAGATGGAATATCAAATACATGGCTTCATGCCTTTTAGAGCATATATGCAACTTCCAGTTTACCGAGGAAGGGTATTTTTCTTAAAATTTCAGATAATACAATAATATTGCTCGCCAATATAGCTTTGAGTGCATCTGTATGCGTGTTATGATGATCAGTAATCGCTTAATAGCAGGGCAGGGATAAAAATATTGCATTCAGATGCTAAGTGATCTGAATGCAAGTGTTTCACTCTATTTTATTTTGAACAATGTTTTTTCTCATCAGATGCCATGTATCCAGACCGATTCTATAAGTTTACTTGCGAGATGAGATGACCATTTATGTTGTTCCTTTCAAACTTTATGCAGTACAGGCGGTTCCCATTGACCAGTAATTACCTCATCACGCGGCAGATAAATGCGTAAAATTAAATTAAAGGATTCGCTGCCGGACGGGAGCCAGTTTTCGATGGGCTCGTTTTCCGGCTTTTCTTGTTGAATGAGGATATCGATGCTGCCATCCTCATTTTCTCTGAGGATATCCCTGTCATTGATTCCATATCTATGTATTTCGTTCTCCACCAAGTAGCGTTCCTCACTGTCATATAATGTGATTGACCAAAAGCCATTCTCATTGACCGGCGGCAGCTGTCCCTTTTCAAAATGAATCTGATATCGTTCTTTTCCGTTCAGCGGGTTTCCTTCCTGGTCTACATAAATCGACGGGTAAACGCACATTGTGACCGGATTCGCTCCCAGCCCGTTTCTTGCTACATTGGCGCGTAGAAGATAATCTGTCTTATATATACCGATGGAGGGATCTGGATAACTCCAGTGGTTTTTCTGATTTCCCTCTCCAAGGCTTCTGTTTGTTTCTTTAAGGAATTTCTGCTTTATGTCATGTTCCAGATTACGTATGGCTTGCTCATCGGTGAACGTTTCTCCTGCTCCGATTCCATACGCTCTCCACTGTTGCAATTTATCCACAGGGGCGTATTTATCTGGATTGTGCTCTAATATTTCATTAAATATTTTAAAAAATTCTTCTAAGGAAAGATCAGATATTTTTTCAATGGGCTTATAGTCAAGCTCTGGGTCATAGATCGGATAAATGACTTCCTGCCTTGCGTTCCCATACGGCTGAAATACAAGTTTTTCTTGTATCTTTCTGACCGCTTCCATGTCGTCTTTTCCGTAGATGATCGTTCGAACAATGCCCCAGGCATTGTTCGTTGGGAGCGCAATCTGCTGATATTCCTTCGGTACATCCCCTGCAAAATCAGGACCTGTAATCAGGTATCGTGCTGCATGATTTCCATCTGTGCCAGTGCCGATGATATTTTCGCAATTGGTATATGCGTCCAAAAATGCAATCGAGACATAGCGGTCAAGCTCCGGTTTTTCCAGAATTAATGCTCCCTCGCTTAAGTCAAGCCAGCTCTGCGAATAGACTGTGTCAATATTAGGAGCAACAACGTTGTGAAACGACGCATCCGCCAATGCCACATCATGCACCAGGACATTTGTTTTTTTGATTCTCTTTCCATTTGGAGAGGAATTTAAATACGCTCTTCTTGTCAGTTCAAAAATGACTGCCGGATATGCATAGACATATGCTTCATAAATATCTAAAAATTCTTTGCTATTCTCATTTTTCATAATTTTTTTCCTTTCTTCCACTTTGTGGGTGTGGGGCTATTCTTTTTCATCGGGAAACAGTTGATCCAAAACAACCGTATTCACGAATTCTGTGATTTCATAGTCACTATCAAACAGTCCTGTACTTAACGCCCAGTCTTTAATCTCATCCAGATGCTCGATGGAGTTTTGCTTAAAATCCAAAAGTAGTTCATTAGACTGTATATTTTGCAGCGCCTGCTCTTGTGAAACGCCCAAATTATTTTCCACAATCTTAGCAGCCTGTTCCTGATTGTCTCCAATCCACGCTTCCGTTTCCAATATTGCTGAGAAGAAATCTTCTAGCGTATCCTCGTGTTCCGCGATATAAGATTCTGATGAAACATAATAGGAATCTACAGTGACACCAAGGTCATCCATTGTCAGGAATTTCACCAATCCTGCTTCTACCAGTTTTTCCGCGGTCGAACCTGATGTCCAGAACGCTACTGCGTCTCCACTTTCTATTGCACTCAGCGCCGTTTGTCCGCTGTCAACAATCACAATATTTTGATTTTCTTCAGAAATTCCCGCTTTTTCATAGGTAAGCGCGTTGTAGTAATCAAGAATTGTTCCAGCAAGCGTGATTAATCCTTTATCCGCCAAGTCTGACAATTCCGTCACTTCATCTGGATTAACATAAAGATCATAGCTTTTTGCCGTCACATACCTTCCTAAAATACGGACATCGAAATCATCCTATGTGTTTCCAATCCGATTGACCAATGCAAAATCAGCTGCCATTCCAACATCTGCCTGACCGGTCACGATTGCATCTACTGTGTTAATTCCCGATGCGAACTCTGTGAGTTCAAGGTTAATCCCATACTCCTGAAAAATTCCCTCCTCAGACCCTATCACTGCAAGATAATGATCCAATCCTCCGGTAAACACACCCACTCGAATCGTTTCATAGTTACTTTCTTCTGTGACAAGAGTATCTTCTGTGCCTTCATTTTTCACATTGCTATTAGATTGACATCCTGTCAGTCCAATGGCTAATCCCAGTACTAACAATAGTGATACTGCTTTTTGCTTCATTCTTAATTCTTCTCCTTTATTCAGATTCACGATGCATTTATATCGAATTCTACGTGGAATTGCCAGTAGAATATTTGAAAACGTTTTCTTAACCTGCCTAATGCAAAGCGAATTTTCCGCCGTTTTCCTCTGTTTGAACCCAATTTACCAAACAGTTTTTCCTATTTTTCTCTTTCTTTGCGCTTTTTTTTGAAAACGTGTTCACGGCTGGCCCTATCATGTGCGGCTGCCCTTTTACCACTTAACGAAATGTGCTTTTGTTGCAATTATCCAAAGGGAGATATTTTGGCGTAAAATAACAGGAAGTTAAAGCCTTTGCTTCCGAAAAAAGTGCTTGACTGCACATCTTGTGCAGTTATAGAATGATGGCACAGGGGGTGAGTGAAAATGAAAAGCCTGAATGAAGTGGAAAAAATGGTGGGATTAAATAGACGTGCCATTCAGGAATATGAAAGTGCAGGTTTGGCAAGAAAACCATCCACAAAAACCAATAAAGGGTATTTATTGTATGATACTCCAGAGATTGAAAGGCTATGGCAGCTCAAATTTTATAAAGAATGCGGCTACAACATTCCAGAGATTAAGAAACTGCAGGAAAAGGGGAAACTCGAAGAAAAAGAAGAATGGGAAAGGCTAATTAGAGAGCTGAAGGAAAAGAGGAACCAGTTGGATAATCTGATCCTCATTGCGGAAGAAATACTGGAAAGGAGTTTGGATTTTAATACGCTGCGTAATAGCATGTTTCCTGCGGAAGAACCACAGTGGGATCATGTATTTGAATGGATGGGGTTAGTGTTCAAACTTTTTAAAACCGCAGATACCGATCGAATGTTTCAGAAGATTACGTTTACCGATGAGGAATCGGATCGCATGCTTTCCCTTGTTGAAACGATGTTGGATTTTAAAAGCAAGGGTGCTGGCATAGAAGATGGGAACGTGCAAAATGCGGTGTCGGCAATCCATAAAATATTGTCAAGAGAGTTGTCTGGTTCGGTTGCTGTTTTTCGTACTTTTATAGGAATTTTGACAGCGGATACCGAGTTAAAAGATTTATTTGGTGAAGATTATGGAAAGGAAGAAACCGATTTTACCCTGAATGCTTTTCAATTCTATTGCGAGCAACATCGAGAGAATCTATGCGATCAAAACTTGAACCAAGCTTATGCCCACTTGGAAACGTTGGCTAGGAGTAACTGCTCTTATCGCAGTGAAGAAGTGCAAAGTGAAATAGGGAGGATTCATGAATTTCTAAGTGATATTAAGTTGTTTACCAAAAAAGGCAGTAAGGAAGTGATGAAACTGATGAGTGAACTGTATGATAGTCAATCCTTTAAGGAGATTATGGATCGTGGGGCGCAAAGAGGATTTGGCTGGTTTTTGTCAAAGGCTATAGATGTTTATTTACATAATTTAGAACGGAAGAAGGAGGAAACCTGTATGACATCAGAAGAAATTAAAATTTTCATTGAAACACAGGAAAAAGTAGGTGATGTTTGGACGCAGGAGCAAGTGATGGATGTTTATGGAGAGGAATCCTTGCAGGAGGCGCTTCAGGATCGTCAGAGGTCAATATCTGTGTTTTCAGATATCATTGAAGATGTATTAAACCGCAGTGAGAAGTGATGGATGTTTCTAAAGGAAACGCTGAAAGAGTATCGTTTCCTTTATCCAATCAGATGGGGAGGCCGGAGAGTAAAGGATGACACTTGCAATCGGTGCCCAGGCATTCGCGAACTGTAAGAAGCTCACGAAGATTACGGTTCCGGCTAATGTGACAACAATCGGAAAAAAAGCATTCTACAACTGTAAGAAGCTGAAAACATTCACCATTAAGTCAAAGAAACTGACATCTGTTGGAAATAAAGCCATTACAGGAATTAACAAGAAAGCAACCATCAAAGTGCCGAAAGC
>JAJQDO010000277.1:0-1225 GCA_021202175.1 Clostridiales bacterium
GATTTCGACGGTGTTTTTTGCGATGTTCGGAATCAGCCATTGGAGGATGCTCGCCATTCTTTGGATTATCATCGCAATGGGAAATATGCTTTTCTTTACGAAAACACCGGTTGCATCACTGATAGAGGAAGGGCAGAGCAGCCTGTCTTTTCGGGAACTGTTATCGCAGAAAATGTTTTGGCTGTTGCTTTTGATGATGGTCTGCTCCGGCGCCAGCGAGCAGGCAGTCAGCCAATGGGCCTCCACATTAGCGGAAAAAAGTCTGGGAGTATCGAAGACAGTGGGAGACCTGGCCGGACCGATGGCCTTTGCTATTTTGATGGGGACGTCACGTGCCCTTTATGGAAAGTTTGGTCAGAAAATGGATCTGGATAGATTTATGTCCGCGAGCTGTGTTTTATGTGTAGCAGCATATTTGCTGATTGCTCTGGTTCCAAACCCGATGATTAATCTGATGGGGTGTGCCATCTGTGGATTTTCAGTTGGTATTATGTGGCCCGGAAGTTTCAGCAAGGCAGCCGCGTCTCTGCCACTGGGAGGAACCCTGATGTTTGCCTTTCTGGCACTGGGTGGTGATGTTGGATGTGCGGGCGGACCGACCTTTGCCGGTCTGATAGCGAGTGCGTTTGGAGAGAACCTGCAGATGGGAATCTTATTTGCCATTGTATTTCCGATGGGACTGTTCGTTTTGCTTCATTTTGTGAAGGCAGCTGGTAAGGAAACTGGTGTATCTGGCTGAAAATCTTACGGGAGAATGATTTGCCGGTGATTATTAATGTATGCTTTCTGCGGCGAAACCTTGTCAAAGTACAGCAAAGGGATTATAATATATCAAATAAGAAATGACACAAGAGATCATTCATTTTCGATAATGGATGAGCAGTGTAGCATGTAATGGATGATTAATCTAATAAGATTTCGGTAACCAGGTAAAAATATTTTTCGAGAAATAGGAGACGGATAAGATGAGTATCACAGGAGTAAACGAGATGCAGGGGATCACCAGGAAGATGAAGCAGGACAGCTACAAGATGGCCGCCCTTTCCTTTGAAACAAGAAATGCGATCTTGAGCGAGGTGGCTAAGGCACTGACGGACAATCAGGATGCGATATTTGCTGCGAATGCGGAAGATATGGCAAGAGCAGAAAAAGATCATATTAATGCAGCAGTGAAGAAAAGATTGAAGTTTGATGAGCATAAAATGAGTGATGTTCTTGCCGGTAT
>JAJQDO010000277.1:1235-4932 GCA_021202175.1 Clostridiales bacterium
AGATTCCGGATCCGGTAGGCGAGGTACTCCTGGAAAGAGAGTTAGATGAGGGCTTGTTGTTGAAGAAGATTTCCTGCCCGATCGGTGTGATCGGCATTATCTTCGAGGCTCGTCCGGATGCGCTGGTACAGATTTCTACGCTCTGCATTAAAAGCGGCAACTGCGCGATTCTCAAAGGAGGAAAAGAGACGGCAAGCACGAATAAAGTGCTCTTCAACACCATTTACCAGGCGGCACTTCGTGCCGGGGCTCCCGAAGGGTGTCTCCGACAGGCGGAGGGGCACAGCGAGATCGACGAGCTTCTCGCCTGCAATGAGTCGGTTGACCTGCTGATCCCTCGAGGCTCCAATCAATTTGTGCAGTACATCATGAATAATACGAAGATTCCAGTGATGGGACATGCGGATGGCGTGTGCCATACTTACATCGACGAGTTTGCGGATCTGGATAAGGCGATTCCGATTCTTATCGATGCGAAAACACAATATACGGCTGCCTGCAACGCGACCGAAACCCTGCTGATTCAGAGAAAGGTCGCGAAAGAGCATTTACAGGAGATGGCAGAGGTGTTGAAGGCAGCGGGAATCACCCTGCGAGGAAATAAGGAAGTGTTAAGCCTGATTGCTGTGGAAGAGATGAGTGATGAGGAGTACAATACCGAATACCTCAACACGATTCTTTCCATCAGAATTGTCGAAGATGTGGACGAGGCCATCGCGCATATCAACCGATTTGGCTCACATCATACGGATGCCATCATCACGGAAAACAAAGAAAACGCGGAGAAATTCATGAATTTAGTCGATTCCGCAGGGGTGTACACAAACTGTTCCACAAGATTTGCCGATGGTTATCGCTATGGTTTTGGCGCGGAAGTGGGAATCAGCACGGGCAAAATCCACGCCAGAGGACCAGTCGGTCTGGATGGCCTGGTTACGTACAAGTATAAACTATATGGCAGCGGGCAGATTGTCGGCGATTATGCCAGCGGTAAGAAGAGTTTTCATTTTAAGGATATCGGATGATGATGTATGTGATGACGCGAGCGACGTAAGCCTATTTCCTAAGAATGGAGTACTATATATGGTATTATATAGATTCGGTTATATGTAAAATATGGTACTCACTGGTTCAGAATGGAGCTTTTGCCGGGTAAATCATTGATAGTTTAATACAAAATATATTTTTAATAACAGGCATCTGCAAGGGTTTTAATAGGCTTGCAGATGCCTGTTGTTTTCTTTTGATAGCTTTTTCTTCCAGAAACCCCTTTAAAAATTGACAAATGGAGGTTTCTTCGTTATATTAATGTCTTGTGAATGGGTGTGAGAAGAAGCGATTTATATCAACTGGGTAAGATTCACTGCAGTTTTTCAAGTCGCATAGCGATACACCCTGTATGTTGTATTCGTTATTAGCGCTGCTAACAAAAAGCAGTAGAACGGAGATTACCATGGAATATCATTATCATCAGATGATAGAGGAATTAGCAAAGAAAGGCAGTTCTCCTGGTCTCGAGCAGATTCAGGCTCTTCTCGACGAATTGGGTCATCCGGAAGAAAAGATAAACGTCATTCATATAGCCGGAACGAATGGAAAGGGTTCAGTCTTTGCGTTTTTGGCCTCCATATTGCAGGAAAGTGGCTATCGGGTTGGTCGATACATTTCCCCGACGATTCGTTGTTATGAGGAACGGTTTCAGATTGATGGGAAATTTATTGAACCGGAAAGGCTGGAATGTTATTATGCCAGGATGGAACAAGCTCTGTTATCTATGGAAAGTAAAAGTTTGGAGAAGCCTCGGATACAGGGTGACGAAAAGAAAGAAGAGGAGACTGAAGCGGGAGATGGAGAAGGTACCAAGGATAATGCGGTGGGTTCCTGTCTCAGCAAACGGCCGACAGGCCCCACTCTGTTTGAAGTGGAAACCGCGCTGGCCTTCCTGTATTTCGCGGAAGAAACGGTTGATTTTGCCCTCATAGAAACCGGTATGGGAGGCAGGCTGGATGCCACTAACGTGGTGGAACATCCACTTCTTACGGTGATATCTTCGATTAGTTTTGATCATAAAGCTTTTCTGGGGAATACCCTGACGGAAATAGCTGGGGAAAAAGCCGGGATCATCAAAGAAAATGTGCCGGTTATTCTGGAAGAAAATGTGCTGGAAGTCTGTAAGGTGATTAAGGAAGTCGCTTTGGAAAAGCAGGCACCGCTCATCCAGATTTGTCCTGATGATTATGAGGTTCTGGTAGAAACGGAAACGGGAAGCTCCTTTATATGGAAGGAATATCGATTTGAGACAGACCTCCCCGGGCGGCATCAGATTGCGAATGCGGTCACGGCTTTGGCGGTAGCGGATGCTTTGCAAAAAATGATGTCTGAAAATACAGTATGTTTCGCCAATGATGTAGAACAATCCTCTTTTTTTGGCAACCGACAAAAGGATACGGCAGTGCAATCCGTTTCAGAAAAAGAGAAGGAAAAGAAACAGGAAGAGAGTCGGGGAAAGAAGATAACCCTTTTCACTATGCTGGCGGGAATCCACAAAACTTCCTGGCCGGGAAGGCTGGAATTGCTGCAAAAAAGGCCGTTATTGTACAGAGATGGGGCACATAACCCGGATGGAGCGCGGAAATTAGCGGATTTTCTGCAAAAACATTTTACAAATAGGAAAATCATCTATATAATGGGAGTGTTAAAGGATAAGGAGTATGAGGAGATGCTTGCGTGCCTGATGCCTTTGGCAAAAAGAGTTTACGTTTTTCGGCCACAGAACGCGCGGGGGCTTCCTGGGGAGATATTATTGGAAGCCGTGAGGACATTTGACGTCCCGGGAGAGTGTTGCAGAAACGTAAATGAGGCGCTGCGAAAGGCACTTCGCGATGCACAACAGGATGCACGGCAGGATGACGTTCTTGTCGTCTGCGGCTCCTTATCATTTATGGAAGAGATGGAGGAAGCGATTTGGAAATAGGAAAGTATCATTTTGACCTGGAACATCATAGTTATATTATGGGCAATTTGAATCTTACGCCGGATTCATTCTACGATGTATCCAGATATCAGGACATGGATGCGGCTTTAAGACATGTGGAATAGATGATAACAGACGGCGCGTCGATGATCGACATTGGCGGAGAATCGACCAGGCCGGGTCACGAGAAGATTACGGATCAGGAGGAGATTGCGCGCGTGGTGCCGGTGATTGAGGCTGTGCGGCAGAGATTTGATGTGGCCATATCTCTGGATACGTATAAATATGAAGTGGCAAAAGCCGGCCTGGATGCCGGGGCGGATCTGATCAATGATATCTGGGGACTGAAATGGGATGAACGGTTGGCCCCGTTGCTTGCAAAGCATCAGGCGGCCTGCTGTCTGATGCATAACCGGAAGCAGGCGGATTATCAGGACTTTTTAGCGGATTTTTGTGAGGACATGAAAGAGACGCTGCGTCTGGCGGATGCGGCCGGGATTTCTCGCGAGAAGATCATGCTGGATCCTGGTGTGGGTTTTGGTAAGACCTATGAGAATAATCTTTCGATCATAAAACATCTGGAGATTATGCAGGAGTTTCAGCTGCCAATTCTTCTGGGAACTTCCCGGAAATCGATGATTGGCCTGGCTTTGTCTCTTCCCGTGGATGAGAGAGAAGAGGGGACGGAAGCGCCGCCAGTCATCGGGCGCAGGAAGGGTGCCT
>JAJQDO010000277.1:4942-6720 GCA_021202175.1 Clostridiales bacterium
ATTTTGAATGCAACGTAATTTTTGTCAGGGGTCACATTTCATCGCTGCTTGTTTCGCCAAAAGGAAGGTGGCATAGTGGGCGATTTGTGTGTAAAATATATTTTTATCATGATTCGTTTCGTCTACTGGAAGGTGACGGAATGGATGATAAATAGGGGAATCATATGGATCGAATTAAGGTGAGCGACCTGGAGGTCTTTTGCAATCACGGTGTATATAAAGAAGAAAATATTTTGGGACAGAAGTTCCTTGTGGATGCGGAGCTGTTCTTATCTTTGCGTAGGGCAGGGCGAAGTGACGCCCTGCAGGATTCCGTCAGCTATGGGGATGTTTGCCGCCTCATTGATGCGGAAATGAAAAAGCAGAACGATAAGCTGCTGGAAAGAGCAGCAGAACGTCTGGCAGAGCAGATTTTGCTCGCCTTTCCGTTAGTGGAACGAGTGAAAATTGAGGTGAAAAAACCCTGGGCGCCGGTGATGATGCATGTCAGCTATGCTTCGGTTTCCATTGAGAGAGGATGGCATACAGTTTATGTGGGCGTTGGCTCCAATATGGGAGACAGGCAGGCTTATCTGGAAGAGGCCGGAGATCAGCTCTCGTCGGATGCGTGGATTCGTGGCTTTCGGATGGCGAAGATTATTGAGACAGAACCCTACGGTTATCTGGAACAGGATCGATTCCTCAATACGGTCTTTGCATTTTCCACGCTGTATGAACCAAAAGAATTACTGGAAAGATTGCAGGGATTGGAGCAGGAGGCCCATCGGGAGCGGTTGGTTCACTGGGGACCACGCACCCTGGATTTGGATATCCTGCTTTATGATGACATCATAACGACGGAGGCGGATCTGGTGATTCCGCATCCGGAGCTGACAAAACGGCTCTTTGTTCTGGAACCGCTCTGTGAGCTCAACCCCTACGGTGTGCATCCGCTGTATCGGAAACGGTTTGTGGATTACAGAGATGCATTGCGCGATGACAGGAGATCGAAGAAAAGTCAAAGACACGCCACGCGGCTGTGACGATGCATGCCAAAAGCCTCAAAATGACAAAATGTTGGTTTAAAAATTATTTTTGAATGATCAATTTATTTATAGAAGGACTGCAAAATGGACAAGATAAAGAAAAGTGTAGATGAAATCAGAGAAGACATTAAAGATATTGATTATGAGATCGCGGAACTCTTCGAAAAACGCATGAAATGTGCCGCAGATCTGGCGCAGGCGAAAAAAGAGGTCGGCGCGCCGATTTATGATCGCAATCGGGAGGATGAGAAGCTGGCGGATATTACGAAAAACCGCTCCAATCCATTTGTCGCCAAAGGTCTGGAAGAGATATTCATTCAGATGCTTTCCATCAGCAGAAAGTATCAGTATCACCTGATGAACCAGCGCGATCGTTATATCGAGAATTATTTTACCGAAGTGCCGGAGCTGGTCATGTTCCCGGACACGAGAGTCGTATTTGCCGGAGTGGAAGGCTCTTTTACCGAACAGGCTTGTGAGAAGTTTTTCGGAGTCGATGTCGATCATTATGGCGTGCCGAAGTTTCAGGAGGTTGCCTATGCTTTAAATAACGGAGATGCCGACTATGGCGTCCTGCCGATCGAGAATTCCTCTGCGGGAGATGTGGCAGGTGTGTACGATATCCTTTTGGAAAATGATGTGTGTATCGTCGGCGAAGAGTTTGTCAAGGTAAGCCATTGTCTTTTGGGTTGTCCGGGCAGCAAGATAGAAGATCTTCGTACCATATATTCTCATCCGCAGGGATTCATGCAG
>JAJQDO010000190.1 GCA_021202175.1 Clostridiales bacterium
TTTGCGAGAGACATAGCTACGTATCCACGTATCCTGGTGCTGGATGAACCCTTTGCTTCGATTGACGCCAAGGTTCGCAAGGAACTGAGCCTTTGGCTCAAAAATATGATTCATCAAGTGGGTATCACCAGCATCTTTGTGACCCATGACCAGGATGAAGCCGTTGAGGTGGCAGATGAGATTCTGGTCATCAATGAGGGGCGGCTGGAGCAGATCGGAGATCCGGTGGATATTTATAAAAATCCGAAGACTTCCTTTGTCGCCCAGTTTATCGGGACATCTACTGTTCTCGAAAACTTTACGGGAATGAAGGGGTTTGAGAAGGTGGCAAAGAGCAGCCATGCAGTTGTCCGTCCGGAATTTGTGGAAGCATTTAAGAGTGATAATGAAAAATTTGCGAAATTGATTCCGGATGCCGAGTCTGGTGTGATCACGGAGATTGCGTTCCGAGGGAATATGCTGGAATTAACGCTGGATGTCAATGGCGTTTCTCTGAAAACCAACCGTTCGCTGGAGCGCAGGCCGGTGCAGATTGGTGAACAGATGTGTGTCCTGATTTATCGGGTATATATCATTGATGGAGAAGACACGCGGATTTATGAGAACCAGCGTCTGGCTGACGTGGATGTGGAAACGTTGTAGTGAGTTAAAATAAAGAAAGCCCCAAACCGAAAAGAAAACAGGTTTGGGGCTTTTGATTTATTTGTTGTGGTCTGCTTTTAGTCAGGTTTATTTGCCAGCCTTTTCCGCGTTGCGGTAAACTTCAAGGGCAGCCTGTACACCCTGACCGGCGTTGATTTTCACTTTGTGGTCGACGAGAACGGCTTCCAGAGCGGCCAGCGTGAGAAGGATATTTCTCTTCTGACTGGAATATCCCATGTTGCCGATACGGATGACCTTGCCGTCCAGAGGACCGAAGGAGGTGGCAACTTCGATGCCGAAATCATTTAACATCTGACCGCGAAGCGTCGGGCCGTCGATGCCTTCTGGAATATTGATGGCGGTCACGACCGGCATCTTGTTCTTGAGATCGCCGAAAATCGTCAGGCCCATGGCCAGCAGACCGGCATTTAACGCTTCGTTGTTCAGGTTATGACGGGCGAAACGTTCCGGCAGACCTTCCTGCAGGATGACGCGGAGTGCTTCGTGAACGCCATACTGCATACAGGTTGCTTCCGTATGGTGATTTAAGCGGCGTGGGCTCCAGTAATCTTCCAGCTGTGCCATATCCAGGTAGTTGCTGGGGATGCAGGGCAATGTTCCGTCCACATCGTCAGCGGTACGGATGCCTTTTTCCACTTTCTTTCTCGCGTGACCGATGCTGCTGATCTTATCGTTATAGGTGATCAGGGCAGAACCGGAAGGAGCGGAGATGCATTTCTGGGTTCCGGCGATGCAGGCATCCAGTCCCCATTCATCCACACGGATATCTACGCCGCCGAGAGTGGCAACGGTATCAACGATTAATAACGCATCGTATTTTTTACAGAGTTTGCCGATTTCTTCTAATGGCTGCATCATGGAGGTAGATGTCTCGCCATGGATGCAGGCAACCGCCTTGTAGCCGCCTTTTTTCAGTTCGACCTCTATCTCCTCCGGATCAAATACGGTACCCCATTCTCTCTCGATGAGGGTAATCTCAGCGCCGCATCTTTCCAGAATCTCAGACAGGAGATAGCCAAAACGGCCGAATGCCGGGATCAGCACTTTGTCGCCAGGGCAGATGGCGCCGGTCAGTACGGTTTCCAGGCCGCCTCTGGATGTGGTATCGACCACGTATGTCTGCTGATTATCTGTCTTAAAGATCAGACGGGCCATCTCCATGGTCTCTGTCATCAAAGCGGTGAATTCCGGATCAAACTGACCTAAGATGTGTGCGGACATGGCGCGCAATACACGGGGGTCGGCGTCTACAGGACCTGGGCACATAAGGATACGCGGTGACGGATTAATTTCTTGAAATTGCATATTCGCTTCCTTCTTTCTCTTTTATGAACTGTTAAACAGGAACTTTATAATTATTTAAATTGTAGTCCTATTATATAAAAATTTTAAATAAATTTCAATATCAAAAACGAAAATAATGGCTTAAAATATTAAAAACCGCCGAAAAAATGAAATAAAAAGTGGTTGACCATGTGAACGGATTTATATACTACATTTTACTTTAGAAAAATAAGAGGAAGAGAATATCACATGGACAAGAACATCTTTAGTTATTGTTCACGGCGAACCAGACGTGACTATTCATGGGGTGAGGAAGTCATGAACAGACGGAAATAACAAAATCATAAAAATGGTCCGTACTTGATGAGAAAACATACGGACGAAAACAGAAGAATCATGAAAACAGTCCGTACCTGATGAGCAAATATACGGACGAAAACAGCAAAATTACAAAAACAGTCTGTACAAAAGAAAAAAGATTATAACATTCAGTCATCTCTGCCCTGTGAATAGTAATAACCAGACAGAAACCATCAGAAACCATCTTTATTTGTAAAAGAAAATCGGTTGTATTCCCTGCTTTTTTTTGGTATAATACCTTGGATATGAGATGCCTTGGGTTTTGAAGGCAGCAGATTATGGAGATAATGGAAAGGAAAAAGAGCGATGTCTTTATTAAAAAAATGGCGTGATTTTGCATATGGTCATGATGAAAGGACGAAGGAAGGACAGCAGTTTTGGGAGGATTATTTTCTCCAGGAAAAAAAGATATATGAACAGATTCTCATGACGCCGGATGAACCGGTGAGCGGTACCGTGGCGGAACTGACCCAGAAGTATGGCATGGAACTGACGTATTTTGTCGGATATCTGGATGGAATCAATGATAGTCTAAAGGTTCCGAATCCGATTGAAGAGATGGACGAGGATACGGTAGTTTCGTTAGATTACGATAAGGAGAAGCTTTATTATAATATGGTAGGCGCGGGAGCTCCGTGGCTGTATGAACTGGAGCAGTGGGATGCCCTTCTTACTGAGGAGCGCAGAAAAGAGCTGTATCTGGAGCAGAAAAAGTCCCGCACGGTGGTGAAACCTCCGAAAATCGGCAGGAACGACCCGTGTCCTTGCGGAAGCGGTAAAAAATATAAAAAATGCTGCGGCAGAAACCTATGACGCGTATAATCGCATAATAATAACACATGCTGATCGCAGTGATCGTAGCATGTGGTCGGCATAAGACGGATGAATTATGTTTGTTTGCCGTGCTTGCCATATTCGTTTCCTTCAATTATAAGTTAGATTCAGCATCCGGTGATTGCAGCAGGATGCTGATTTTGAGTTACATTTGTTTATGCGGAGCAAAAAGATATGCAGAAATAAAGAGGCGCGAAACGAAAAGATGTGCAGAACCTGAAGACGTGCGATATTAATAATATTAATAATGTGCATAATGGTAAAGACATGCAGATTGGATAGAATGGAGATAGAATGCAAGATATTTATGATGCGATGAAAGCCAGGGTTTTGCCGGACGACAGGGAGGCTTCCACAGTGATGCGGGCGACACCGGTAGAGACGGTGAAATCCATACTTAGCAGGATTGGCATGGACTATGTGGAAGGGTTGCCAAAAGATGTATATGTTTCTGCATTAAAAGAGGAATTGTGCAGCGACAGAGACTGGATATTGAAGATGATTCCGCGTAATCTTCTGGAGTTTTTGCTGCTTATATGGGACAGAGACGAGGTGGATGTGAAGCCGGAATATTGGGACTACTTACAATATCTGCAGATTTTCGGGCTGGCTGCCTTTAAGAGAGGAAATCCCATAACGAAGGAGCCCAATGAGATTTACATCATCCAGGAGATGAAAGATACCTTTTATTTTCTTCTGAAAAGTAAAAAGAGCAGGAGCCAGATAGAGGAATATGACGAGTGGGAAAAGGTCGTCTGTGGTATGATCTATTATTATGGCATGATCGATATGACGATGCTTCATGAACAGTTTATGCGGGTGACCAGGTGTATGGTTCCTTATAATGAGTTTGTCGTTTTTCTGAAATGCCGATGCTCGTTCTGGTCTTTTGGCGTGATGCTCAGAGATACCAGGAGAGGCAGGGAATACTTTAAATATGTCAATGTGGAAAATGCGGAATTGCTGCTGCTGTGTCTTCGTAAACAACAAGAGCTTTCCTACAAACCTCTGGATAAGGAGAACCTGTTTTACATCAGTGAGGCGGCCGGCATCGATAATCGGTGGCCAGGTGTATCGGAACTTGGCAATATTTTTCTTGATGATATAAAAATGGAGTATTACCAGGCGACGGTGATGGTAAAGACCTTGATCTTGCTGGTACAGAATGGCTGCACCTGGGAGGAACTCAAGGATAAAATGGCAGTGATCCCTATGGAATCTTCTGAGGTCAGAGAGAAGGTTTATGACGCTCTGGAGGCTTTATACCAGAATACGCCTGTCTATGAGCTGAAAGGATATTCGAGAAACGAAAGTGAGAAAATATTGCGTCAAAAACAGTTGAAAAAGAGGCGGGAAATGTTTACAATCATAGAAGGGGATAAAGACAAAAACAAATGCTAGTGTGCCTCTGGCAAAAGAGGATTTTGGGGCGGGTTATTTTGCAGCCAGTCATGTAATCTCTTTGCAGGTGGAGAAGTGAGGCAGGCACAAAGAGGAGGGCACAAACTATGAGTGAGAAAAAAAGTGTTTATGTCATCGGTCATAAGAATCCGGATACAGACAGCATCTGTTCGGCGATATCTTATGCTTATCTGAAAAACGAGCTGGCAGCGCGGGATGATCAGCAGGAATTTTTCATTCCGGCGAGAGCAGGGCATATCAATGAAGAGACATTATATGTTTTGAGATATTTTGATGTGCCTTCGCCGATCTATTTTGCGGATATCCGGCCGCAGGTGACGGATCTTAATGTCAGGAAGACGGAAGGAATCTCCGCGGATCTGTCCTTAAAAAAGGCGTGGGATATCATGCGGGCGGCCAGAATCGTGTCGCTGCCGATCGTGGAGGAAAAGGAATTAAAGGGGATTATCACGGTCGGTGATATCGCGTACTCTGATATGGACGTGTATGACAATATGATTTTGTCCAAGGCGAAAACCAGCTATAAAAACATCGTGGAGACCATAGACGGAGAAATGATTGTCGGTGATATGGATGGATATTTTGAGGATGGACATGTCCTGATCGCCGCCGCGAACCCGGACATGATGGAAGGCTATATTGAGCCGGGTGATCTGGTTATTCTGGGAAATCGCTATGAATCACAGCTCTGCGCCATTGAGATGGATGCGCAGTGTATTCTTGTATGTATGGGCGCTACGGTATCAAAGACGATTCGCAAGCTGGCGAAAGAGCATGGCTGCCGCATTATCGTCAGTCCATTTGAGACATATACCGTCGCGAGACTGATCAACCACAGTATGCCGGTCAGCTATTTTATGACGAAGGAGAATCTGACGATTTTTCATGAACTGGATTTTGTAGATGATATTCAAGATGTCATGGCAAAAAAGCGTTTCCGCGATTTCCCGATTGTCGATCAGCAAAACCATTATCTGGGAATGATCTCCAGGCGTAATTTAATTGAGTTTGAGAAAAAGCAGGTTATCCTTGTGGATCATAATGAGAAGGCACAGGCTGTTGACGGTATTGATGATTCGGAGATTCTTGAGATTATCGACCACCACAGACTGGGAGATATTGAGACGAATACGCCTCTCTACTTCCGCAATCAGCCGGTAGGCTGCACGACGACCATTGTGTTGCAGATGTACATGGAAAATGACATATCCATGCCACCGTACATTGCCGGGCTGATGTGTTCGGCCATCATATCCGATACGTTGATGTTCCGCTCTCCGACCTGCACGGCCATGGATCGTCTTGCCGCGGAGAAGCTGGCATCCATTGCGGATATCAATATAGAAGACTTTGCAAAGGATATGTTTGATGCGGGCAGTAATCTGAGCTCCAAAACGGCGAAAGAGATCTTTTATCAGGATTTCAAGAAGTTCAGCGATAACAAGATTAATTTTGGCGTCGGTCAGATCAGCGCGATGAATAAGGAACAGCTTAGTTCCTGTAAGGAGAAACTCCTCGATTACATGAAGGGTGTCAAGAAGAGTTACGGCCTGGATATGCTGTTTTTCATGCTGACAGATATCCTGACGGAGTCGACAGAGCTGCTGATGCTCGGGGATATGTGCAAACAGGTACTGGAGGGGGCTTTTCCGATTACCGTGGAGGGTGACTCAGTAGAGCTTCCGGGGGTTGTTTCCAGAAAGAAACAGTTGATTCCGGCTATCCTGGCACAGCTGCCGAAATAAGCTGCAGCATTGCCAGGACAAAAGATGACCGTCTGAGGACAATGACTTTGATGTCCAAAATAATGAAGATTATTGCTTTCAAACGAAAGAATATTGCTATATCAAAAAATAGTCACCTTTAAAGCGAGGGAATTGAACAATATTTTACTCTAGTCTAACATGAAATTTTAAATCAAATAGTGTATCATAGTAGAAGTAATCCCCTAAGTTAAAGGTTAGTATTATATGGGAGATGTCCACAATGAGTTTTGCCCCTCTTTGTGGACATTTTTCATTTTGTGGACATTTTGCTAATGGTCAGGTGAATCATATGTTTTGCAAAGAATATATGAGATCCGAAGGGGACACGAGAACAAAAAAATCTGTATGGATGAAATATTTTTGTTTATACAAAAATCAAATATACAT
>JAJQDO010000034.1:0-5801 GCA_021202175.1 Clostridiales bacterium
CTCGTATGCTGTTCTGTTTCTGTACTCACCATTAATCTGGTAAACATCATCGAGTCTTTTACGGATGAAGAATTTTATCTGCTGGAAGAGGAAGAACTTGGACTCGTGCAGGTTACATTTAAAGGTCTGGCGGGTGAGAAGGCAGATGTATTGATGCGTTCCTATGAGCTGGGAGTGCAGTCCATCGCTGATGAGTATGATACCTGGTTGAAAGTTATAACGAAGGAGGTGTAACGACCATGATGAGAATGAACCTTCAGTTTTTCGCACATAAAAAGGGTGTTGGTTCCACAAAGAACGGCCGTGATTCCGAGTCCAAGAGACTTGGCGCTAAGAGAGCGGACGGACAGTTTGTAAAAGCTGGTAATATTCTTTACAGACAGCGCGGGACCAAGATTCATCCAGGCGTTAACGTAGGACGTGGCGGAGATGACACATTATTTGCATTGGTAGATGGTGTTGTTCGCTTCGAGAGAAAGGGCAGAGATAAGAAACAGTGCTCGGTATATCCGGTAGCATAGTGATATCCTGATTGTTGGCGGCTTCAAAGGCAATGATTTGAAGCCGCTTTCTTTATATATATTGATATTGATAGAAAGGATGTGTATAGTTGATGTTTGCAGATCGGGCACGCATCTTTATCCGTTCCGGCAAAGGCGGGGACGGGCATGTCAGTTTTCGAAGAGAAAAATATGTTCCGGCCGGCGGGCCGGATGGCGGCGATGGCGGTAATGGAGGGGATTTGATTCTGGTAGTTGATCCGAGGTTAAATACGTTGGTTGATTTCCGTCACAAAAGGAAATACATTGCCGGTGACGGAAAAGAAGGTTCCAAACGTCACTGTACCGGAGCCAGCGGCGAGGATATGATCGTAAAGGTGCCGCCGGGAACTATAGTGAAAGATGTGGAGAGCGGAAAGGTAATTCTTGATATGGCAAACCGCACTGAGCCGGTGGTGCTCTTAAAAGGTGGAAGAGGAGGAAAGGGGAATACCCATTATGTCACATCCACCATGCAGGCGCCGAAATATGCTCAGCCCGGCCAGGATGCCAGGGAGCTGTGGGTTGACCTGGAACTGAAGGTGATCGCGGATGTGGGACTCGTTGGTTTCCCGAATGTGGGTAAATCGACCCTGTTATCCCGCGTGACGAACGCCAACCCTAAGATTGCCAATTATCATTTTACAACTTTGAATCCGACCCTGGGCGTTGTAGATCTGGATGACGGAAATGGTTTCGTCATCGCTGACATTCCGGGAATTATCGAGGGCGCTTCCGAAGGAGTGGGTCTGGGCCTGGAATTTCTGCGGCATATCGAGCGCACAAAGGTGATGATTCATCTGGTTGACGCGGCCTCCGTGGAGGGGCGAGATCCTATTGAGGACATTTATGCCATCAACAAGGAACTGGAGTCCTATAATGAGGAACTGGCGAAACGTCCGCAGGTGATCGCGGCCAATAAGATTGACGCCATGCCGAAAGAGGATCGCGATGTCATCGTTGAGATGCTGGAAGAAGAATTCGGGCCGCAAGGTATCCGCATTTTCCCGATCTCGGCGGTCAGCGGGGAAGGAGTGAAGGAGCTCTTATGGCATGTAAATCAGCTTTTGAAGGAACTCCCGGAAGAAACGGTAGAGTTTGAACAGGAATTTTTCCTGGATTTCCAGAAAGAGGATACGCCGGATTCTATCGTAGTGGACAAGGCGGAACCGGGAGTGTTTACGGTGGAAGGACCGAAAGTGGAGCGGATGCTTGGCTATACGAACCTGGAATCCGAGAAAGGATTTGAGTTCTTTCAGAAGTTTATGAAAGAAAATGATGTCCTGAAACGCCTGGAGGAGCTCGGAATCGAGGAAGGCGACACCGTAAAGGTATATAATCTGGAGTTTGATTATTATAAATAAAGAGATAACGACTGGAGAAGTGAATCATCAGATGGAAAGGGAAATGCATTTTTATTTACATTTGTAGTAAAGAGATAACAATCAGAGAAGCGAATTATCAGGCTGAAAGAGAAATGTATTCCTATTGACACTTATAGTATATTAAGGAGAGAATCATGACGAGTAAACAGAGAGCATATTTAAAAAGCCTGGCGGCAAACATGGATTCCATCTATCAGGTTGGGAAGTCTTCCCTGACGCCGGAAGTGGTTGCCGGCATCCGGGAGGCGATTGATAAAAGAGAACTGATCAAAGTTTCCGTGTTAAAAACCTGTTTTGACGATCCGAAAGAGATCGCGGAGATATTAGCGCAGAGAACACGGTCGGAAGTTGTGCAGGTCATCGGTAAGAAGATTATCTTGTATAAACCGGCAAAGGAAAACAGTAAGATTATTTTGCCGAAATAATCAGAAAATAATAGAATAAAAAAGGTGACAGGACCGGATTTTATGGTATGATAGTTTTGATGTTATAATAAAAACAAGGGTTGAAGAGCGAAGTGAATTTTAAGTTATCGGATTCGGGAACCATTGTTTTGATACTGTAATAAAAAACACGGTTTGATTGAGGACAAGCTATGTGTACGAAAAGAAAAGTAGGAATCATGGGAGGTACCTTTAATCCCATTCATTTTGGACATCTTTTGCTGGCGGAAACGGCCTATCATCAGTTCCATCTGGATGAGATTCTCTTCATGCCGACAAAGAATACCTATTATAAGAGGATGAAAAATCTGGTGTCCGAGGAGGACCGGGTAGAAATGATTCGTCTTGCCATCCGGGAGAACGACCATTTCACATTTTCCGCGGAAGAACTTGACAGGGAAGGTACCACTTATACGGTTGATACCTTGAACGATCTGACGAGGAAGAATCCAGATTGCGAATATTATTTTATTCTGGGCGCGGACTCCCTTTACCATATCGAATCATGGAAAGAACCGGAAGCGATTTTTTCCATGGCGGTTATTCTTGTGGCAGGGTGAGTCGCGGACACTTCCAGTTTCCTGAAAAGTCAGATCGAATATATTGAAAATAAATATGACGCCTCCATTTGCCCGCTGAACTCTCCAAGCCTGGAGATATCTTCCAGCGACATCCGGAGACGTGTGCGGGAAGGCGAGAGCATCCGCTATCTGCTGCCGGCAGAGGTGGAGAGATACATTTACGAACATCATCTTTATGTTTCACCGGAATCCGCGGGAGCGAGTTAGTGATTGTGGAGAGACGCGTTTACGAATATTATCTTTCATGATATTCATTTGTTTTTAAAGGAGAGGGAATGATGAACCGGGAAGAAATCAAAAAGGATTTGAAAAAACTGTTATCAGAGAAAAGATATGAACACACATTGGGTGTGGAATACACAGCGGCTTGCCTTGCCATACGCTATGGAGCCGATATGGATAAGGCGGCGCTGGCGGGCCTTCTGCATGATTGCGCGAAGTATCTTTCCGCTGACGATAAGATTCGTTACAGCAAACGTTTTGGAATGCCGATATCGGAATATGAGAGGAAGAATCCGGAATTACTTCACGCCAAACTGGGCGCCTGCTTCGCCCATGCGAAATACGGTGTTTCCGATCCGGAGATCCTTTCTGCCATTACCTGGCATACGACGGGCAAACCGAATATGTCCCTGATGGATAAGATACTTTATATCGCCGATTACATTGAGCCCAACCGCTGTCAGGCGTCGAATCTCAAGGAAGTCAGAGCCCTGGCTTTTCGTGATATCGATGAATGCCTTTGCCTGATCTTGAAGGACAGCGTGAAATATCTGGCTACGAAAAAAAGCACGATCGATCCTACGACACGGAAGACATGGGAATATTATAAAGAGTTTATGATGCAGATGGAGAACCATAGCTAAGGCATGGTTATTGCGTACCCTTTGTCATTCAAATCAGGTATGGATTAAGATGTGATCGTGTGCCTGATCAGATTTTCAGAGGGAACATAGAGAAAGGAAAAGAATATATATGGAAGAATCAAAGAAAATGGCTCTGCTTGCCATTGACGCACTGGAAGATAAAAAAGCAGCGGATATCACAATCATAGATATCAGCGAGATATCCATTCTTGCCGATTATTTTATCATCGCTGACGGAAATAACCGGAATCAGGTGCAGGCCATGGCCGACAGCGCGGAGGAAGCGCTTGGAAGAGCCGGGTACGAGCCGAAACAGATTGAAGGTTACCAGACGGCCAACTGGATTCTCATGGATTATAAAGATATTATCGTCCATGTATTCAGTAAGGAGGACCGTGCTTTTTATGACCTGGAGCGTATCTGGAGAGATGGTAAACAGATTACTAAGGCAGAACTGCTGGTGTAAATGTGTAGATAGATGGACGAAAAAAACCATGATGGAGGGAACTCCCAAGGTCAAAGTAATATTAGATATGGATGATCGCGAGATGGAAAGTGAAGATTTGAAAATTGGTCTTGCAAATAAAGTAATATTAGTGGATATGGATGATCGCGAGATGGGATGTGCCGAGAAGATGTATGCCCATGAAAAGGGACTTTTGCATCGGGCATTTTCTGTATTTCTATTCCGGGACGACTGTGTCCTTCTCCAGAAAAGAGCACAGGGGAAATATCATTGTGGCGGGCTTTGGACGAACACCTGCTGTTCGCATCCAGGACCGGGTGAACCGGTGAGAGAGGCTGCTGTCCGGAGGCTTCGGGAAGAACTTGCGATTGCGGTTGAAGCAGAAGATTTGCGGGAAGTGCACGGATTTGTCTATCACAGACCCTTTGCCAATGGACTTACGGAATTCGAATATGACCATATCCTGGTGGGAGAATATAACGGGATCTGGGAATTGAATCCCGAAGAGGTTGAAGAGATACGTTGGGTACAGATAGAAGAGATGAAAAAAGATATCGCGCAGCATCCTGGAAAATATACGCCCTGGTTTATCACGGCGTTGAAGGAAGCGGAAGCAGGACGATAAAAATGTAAAAGCCGATGCTTTTGAAAGGGCATCGGCTTTTCGTGTGTTTACATTAGTATGACAGCATAGGCATGGCATAAAAGATGAATGTCGTTCGTTCAATATTTTGTGGAATATTTTCTTTCTGGTGTTAAGAATATATTTTCCCAGAATTAAGAATACTTTCCTCCCGGCATAAGATCGGCAAGGGTGATGCCATAGAAAAAATCATGGACCAGAGCGTCAAATTCTTTCCACATAGGGAGCGTCTGGCAATGCTCTCGGCGGCTGCAAGGCTCTGCACTCTCCGTGAGGCAGGCCACCTGAGACAGTGTACCCTCCGTCAGTTCCAATATTTCTCCGACAGCATAATCTTCCGGACGTCGTGTGAGGCGATATCCGCCTCCTTTTCCCCGCAACCCTTTTAAAAGCTTCTCCTTGACAAGCACTTTCAAGATAATCTCAAGATATTTCTCAGAAATCTGTTGTCTTTCGGCAATATCTTTTAACGGGATGTATTCTGTCTCCGCGCTATTTCCTCGCTCTGCCAGATCGAGCATGACTCTTAACGCATAGCGGCCCTTGGTAGAAATCATAGTATCCTTCTCCTCGTTTTATTTATTGATTCGTTCTATTTGTTAATACGTTTTCATTGTTAATACCTATTATACACTAAACTTATGGGTTTTTCAAAAAAATATATAAAATAGCTTTGGCTTCTGAAACGACCCATGCCAGATTTTAAGTTCTATTTCTGCTCCTGATCGCCGTACAATTCATCAAAACTGACAATAAAACGCTCAAGAATCAGATCCATGTCGAGGCCGTCTTCACGCAGAAACTGATATTCTTCACGAGATCCGAGACGGTAAATATCGGTTTTCCTGCTTTCTTCGGAGAGAAGAAAATAGTTATAT
>JAJQDO010000034.1:5811-6640 GCA_021202175.1 Clostridiales bacterium
TGTCTGGATTTTAGGAAACCTCCTCACCATTCATTTAAGACAATAAATAATTCATCCAGAGTCTGAGCATTCCCCTTTTTCTGAGCAAAAAAAGCAAGCTGTTTCGCGATCTCATCCGGGATCATGCTTCCCTTTACAGCCATTAGAATCCACTTTGAGAGCGAAAAGATAAAGCTGCTTTCATCCGCGAAGGAAGCGTCGCTCAAGCGCTGAAAGTCCAGCCAGATTACCAGATAATCCTTTTGCAGGTATTTTCGCCAGTGCCAGCAGCGTGGTCGTCTTTCCGTACTGTCTGGCGCGATTGATTGTAAAGTAATCTCCGCGGTCGATCATTTTCCTGATTTTGCTGAGGCGTTCCGTAAGATCCACCATATAGTGCTTTTCTGGTATACAGTTTGCCGTGGTATTAAAGATTTTACTCATGGAACATTCCCTCCCCTTCTCCGACCGCATTCCCATATATCATAAATGTTATGAATTATAGTAAAAGATGTAAGTCATTTTACTATTATACTCTTGGATAGACATTACCACAAATGCAATTTGAAATCAACGTTGTTTTGATTCGATAGTTTCTCGTCTCGCAGTTCTACGGCTATTGTACACTAGCCGTGGACAGTAATGATAAATCTTGGTACAATAAATGGAGAGCAGAGAAAGGGGATGTAAAAGATGAATACTTTGATTTTTGATATCGGCAATGTGCTGAATCGGTTTCGGTGGAAAAACCTGCTTTTGGATATGGGTTATGGGGAAGAGCAGGCGGAGAAGATCGGAAGAGCTGTTTTTAAAAATCCTTTGTGGCATGAATTTGACCGGGGTATTTGGA
>JAJQDO010000096.1 GCA_021202175.1 Clostridiales bacterium
AGTTAAGGATTAAGAATCACCGGGTTGCAGCAGGACTTTTGGAGATGACATTTTGAATAAATCAGGGTTGTTACGAAACATGGTAAATTCAGGAATATTTAGAAAACTTATTCTTAACAAGAAAAAACATTCATTTTTTCTTGCATCGATAATGTAATCATGTTAGAATGTCCATATGAAATCATTTTCCTTTAGAAAACGAAAGATAAACGGATAGCGTTCACAATCACACGTGGATAGATATCCGTAAATGAAAAGACATAGATCAGGTTTTCTTAAAGGAGGTGCTGTTATGGTGAACGCCAAGCATAAGGACCGGTTATTTTGCGCACTATTTGGAAGCGAAGAGAGAAAAGAGAATCTCCTTTCTCTCTACAATGCGCTGAATCACACGTCCTATACCGACACCAATGATATTCAGATATATACGATCGACGATGTGATTTACATGGGCATGAAGAATGATGTATCTTTTATTATCAGCGATTGCTTGTCCTTGTATGAACACCAAAGCACGTTCAATCCGAACATGCCCTTACGAGGATTTATGTACTTCGGAAAATCATACAGCAGATATATTTCGTCTAATGGATTGAACCTCTATTCAAAATATTTAGTCGAGATTCCGACCCCGCAGTATTACGTCTTTTATAATGGGACAGATACAGTAGATGACCATATTATACTCAATCTATCGAATGCATTTAAGGTACCTGCCAGGGAGGGAACTTTTGAATGGACAGCAATCATGCTGAACATCAACTACGGCAAGAATAAGGAACTGATGGATAAATGCCAGCCGTTACTGGAATGCGCTATCTTTATCAAGACGATCCGGGAATATACCGGGCAGGGCATGGAGATAGAGGATGCTGTAGATCAGGCCGTAGAGGACTGTATCAGGGACGGTGTACTGTCTGATTATTTTATAAGCCATAAATCGGAGGTAATCGAAATGTGCATCACAGAATACAACGAAGAAGAGACCATGACGGCATTAGCTGCAGAGGCACGTGAAGAAGGCATTCATCAAGGTGCGAAGCAGGGCAGAGAAGCAGAAGGAAAGAGCATGCGGCTCCTGTTTTCACTTCTTCTTAAGGATGGCCGTATCCATGATCTCCAGAAGGCCACGGAAGATGAAGCATATTGCCAGCAGCTGAAGGAAGAATACGATATCGAAAATAGGGAGTAAAACGAAAACATAGACTATGGATGATACAAATGAACAGATTTGGGAGATTCGATTTCATTTATTGCAACAGATAACAAACAGAGTTCCGCTTGCGGAACTCTGTTGTCCGTTTTGCCATACAATACAATCAATACATTTTTGAAGGAGACTCTTATGAAAGTATACGCAGTACGAAAAGGAAATAAGACGGGAATTTTTAATAGTTGGGCTGATTGCCAGGCTGCAACAAAGGGATTTCACGGCGCGGAGTTTAAAAGCTTTAAGACCAGAGAAGAAGCGGAAGCCTATCTGGATGATCGTGATATCTGGATAGAAAGAGTAACCGAAGATATACAGAACGGATATCTCGTGGCCTTTACCGATGGCAGTTTTGAAAAAAAACTGAAACGCTATTCCTATGGCGTATATTTTATCCTTCCGGATGGGGCGGAAGATTCCATTTCTGGATATGAAGACGATAGCGAATTCATGGAGAGTCATAATATCGCCGGTGAGGTCTTTGGCGTCATTCGGGCACTGGATTTGGCCATAACGCATGGCTATAAGAATGTAAAAATCTATCATGATTACATCGGCTTATCAAAATGGATATCCGGGGAATGGACGGCAGGTGCGCCAATTAGCCAGATGTTTGTCAATATTTATAATGCAAAGTATAGAAACGTGATGCAGGTGGAGTTCGTAAAAGTGCCGGCGCACAGCAATGTGATCTATAACGAGAAGGCGGATCGGCTGGCGAAGGCCTGCTTAAAACAGTTAGGCAATTGATTAGCATGTCCGCTGGTGTTTTCAAGGAGTTTTTCTTTGCTTAATCAGGTCATTTGTTGTATGGCTTATTGTTATAAAGAATATGAACAAGATGGCCAGAGGATATAACAGAACATATAATTTATAGGCTGGCGATATAAAACTGACCCACCCTGGGAACACTTAGCAACTAGTCCTAAGGCAGGTCAGTTTTAAATGAAAAAATGAGCCAGTTTTACTTGTTAATCAGCAGCAAGACAGGGTACCCCTTCCGTGAGTAGGTGAATATACCGTGAAAGGAATGGGGTTTACTGGAAATATGCGTCCACCCCATTTGCCACTCCTACAGCGATCTGGTTCTGGTAGCTGTCCGTAGCCAGTTTCGCGTCTTCCTCGGCATTGCTCATGAATCCCATCTCCAGGATGGTGACGGGGACTTCTGCCCAGTTGATGCCGCTCATGGTGTCGGTTTCCCAGATGCTTCTGTTGTTTGCGCCAGTGGCGGCGACCGTTTCTTCAAGGATGCATTTTGAGAGAGCGTAGCTTTCTTCGTAAAGGTCGCCGTTGTATGGGTTGGAAGATGTCTGGCATATGGTCATGATTCCCTGAGCGGAACCGGTATCATCTCCGTCGGCGTGGACGCGGATGAAAGCGTCTGCACCGGCACTGTTGGCAATCTGTGCTCTCTCGATGTTGGAGAGGTTGATATCGTTGGTCTCTCTGGTCATGAGGACCTGATAACCCCTTGCTTCCAGTTCATCCCGCAGCTTCAGGGAGACGATCAGATTCAGTTCGTATTCTTCCAGGCCAGAGACGACGCCGGATGTACCGGAGGTCACTTTCGCCTTGGTTTCGCTGGAACCCGGTCCGATGGGTTCCTGATCACTGTTGCCGTGTTCCTGATGGCCGGGATCGATGACAATCAGGTAGTGGCTGGCTTCATTATCTTCCGTTGTGCTTGTATCTTCCGTATCTGCCGATGCCTTCCCCGCATCGTCGTTGGCAGGATCGGAGCCTGTGAGGGTGGCATTCTCAGAGCTCGTTGTACCCTGTTCTACGGCAGTGGATTCATCGCCTTGACCAGTGGTGGCATCGGTCGATGCATCGGCAGACGAATCAGCATCCATAGTACTGTCTGCGGTTGTATCAATGCTGTCATTGCCTTCTGAGTTTCCGCTGCTTTGGCAGCCACAGAATCCCAAAGCGATGCAGAACGATATCAATACGATGAGAAGTATATGATGTTTCTTTTTATTAATACTATTTATATTATTATTCATTTATATTACCATTCATTCTATTGTCCTTTTCCGGTATGGCCTTTTAGTCAGACTATGCTGTAGGGTCATCAGCCTTCTGGTATGAACATGACAATCATAAAAAATCATATCGTTGTTGTCAAACAATCGTTATCATTTCTATTCATAGGCCTTGATCAGATCGATATTACTCTTTTCAATATCGCTCAACATGCTGTCACTGAAATCCTCCGGGTCAATGTAGCCGACATACCAGCTCTTGGAATTAAAGTAAGCCTGCAGTTCAGAGTCGTCGAACTTTCTGCCATGGCGGGCGTATATGACGTTGCGCGCGAGGAGAAGCTGCGAGCTGGAGAGACCGGCGATATCGCTGTAAGTCAGATAGGTTGTGCTGCTGTTCGGAAGAATGTAATCGCTGCTGGTGGAGCCGGAATTTGACGAACTGGAGCCTGAGGAGCCCGAACTTGAAGTGCCGGAGTTTATACTGGCGGCCGAGGACGGAGCTGTCCCGTTTTCATATTGTTTAATGAAGGCCACATTGGCGCTTTCGTAAGTGTTAAAAACACTCTCATCAAAATTATCCGGTTCGATATATCCGTAATACCAGCTCTGGGAGTCAAAATAAGCCTGCACATCCGAGTTGTCGAACTTCCTTCCGTGACGGGCGTAGATTTCATTCCTGGCCAGTTTGAGTTCCCATGCGCTTAAAGGACTCAGATCGGAAGTCGTCAGGTAGCGGGAACTGCTGCCTGTCAGAATGTATGTCCCGGTAGAATTCGCTGCGGTGGTCGTACTGGCTGCCTCTGTTGTGGCCTGGGTGGTCGCACTGGCTGCCTCCGTTGTTGCTGCGGTGTCTTCACTAGTGCCTTCTGCCGCGGCGGAGCCATCTGAATCATTTCCGGATGCATCCTGAGAGACTTCAGAAACATCAGAACCCGAAGAACTCTGGCGTCCGACCAGCAAAAAAATCAGCACCCCCACGGCCAGGACCAGGAGTATGATTCCCATGATTAATAGAATCTTTATCCCGCCGCCGTTATTATTGCCGTTGTCACCGGAATCCGGTGGGACAGAATAGCCCTGTTGGTAGTTCCCGTACTGATATCCGTTTTGGTACCCGCCGCCTTGATAGCCATTTCGGTTTTCGTATTGATATTCGCTTTGATAATTATTCTGGTTCATGTCTTGGTAGCCATTCTGGTAGCTATTTTGACCATTATTCTGTCTACTGTTCTGGTACCCACCCTGGTATCCGGAGCTCCCCTGTGCCTGATACTGGCCATAGGAAGCGTTCATGGTGTGGTCATCTTCTGGCTGATAGCTGTAATTTCCTACGACCTTCTGTCCGCAGATAGGACAGAATCTGGCGTCGTCGGAAAGATCAGAACCGCAGTTGCTGCATTTCATTTCATACCCTCCCTGTTATGAAGTGGCAGTGTCGAATACTGCCCAAAAATCATTGATCAAGAATTCCTGCAAGGATGTCTGCAAGTGAATTTTATTTCTTATTTTACCAAATTATTTACCTGCTGAAAAGGATAATATTTGAGCTGATTTTGCCATAAAGTCGATGTTTTTGTAATGTTATATGTGGAATTCTATTTGATATTATTCGCAAGATGAACAGATTGTTCATGATTGGACAGCAGGAACCTGGATTTGTCGTAAATAATAACTAATAAATCACTTGTTTAAACAAGGATTTCTCTTTTGGAATTCGTAAAAAAATTTTATAATAAATAACGGAGAAGTCGTTGCTTTTCATGGCTCGTGATAGAGACGGCTGTAATGATATGCAGATAGGAATGACAGGATATATAGTGGTTTGTGGGGAGAGAATATGCTGGTCATAACAAAGGAAAATATCATCGAATATTTAAAAAACATTTACCGGATTTTGATACTTCGGGTTCCGTCTCGATTTCCATGATCGGCGAGGGGACGGAAGAAGAGGATGGAGACGGCTATGTGAATTATATTTTCCGCGTCCGCACGGAGAAGGAGGCTTATGCGCTGAAGCAGGGCCTTGCGCTGTCAAGATGTTCCGGGACGCCCATGGGGGTATATCGCAATAAGCTGGAGTATGACAGCATGAGGATTCGTTATGCCATTGTACCGGAATATACGCCGTTTCTTAAGTTCCATGATGATGAGAATCATATTATCGTGATGGAAGACGTTTCCTATCTGGGCATATCCAGGTATGAGTTTAATAAGAATAAGATATTTCCCGATTATGGAAGACAGTGTGGGGAGTGTATGGCGAAAACGGAGTTCTATACCTCGGAATACTATCTGGGCCGGGACGAGTACCGCAAGCTCCAGACGAAGTTTGAGAATACGGAGCTTCGCAGGATTATGGAAGATAATATCTTTATGGATATGTTTGGATGCGAGATAGAACGAAAACTGGGAGCAGGTTTTGAGGACTTTTGCAGACAGATTACCACGGATAACCGCTATGTGACGGAGCGCATGAAGTTGCGGAGAAGTTTTATCAGTCATGCGGATGCGCTGATTCACGGCGATCTGCACACATCGAATATCTTCGCTTCTGAAGATGGCATGAAGGTCATTGATATGGAGTTTTCCTTTATGGGACCGTTTGGATACGACCTCGGTTACCTGACGGGGAACCTTCTGTCCCAGTATTGTGCCGCCTGTTTCAAGCCGTTTTCATCGGAATCGGAGCGAAGGGAGTACAAGGCGTATCTGCTGGCGACGATCAAAAGCATGTTCCGCACTTATTTCCAGACATTTACCGAGTGCTGGAATCAGGACGCCAAGCAGAGATATCAGGGGCAGGACGGACTGCGCCGAAGCATATTCGATGAGATTATGCGGGATGCGCCGGGATATGCTTCCGCAGTGAACTGGTTCCGCTGCGCAGCGGAGATTGACTATCCTGATTTTGATGTTATTAAGGACTTGCATGATCGAAAGCTGGCACAGACGCTTTCCTTATTGATCGACTGGCAGCTGGCGTTCCAGAGATATCAGTTTACCAGTGTGGATGACCTGATTGACACAGTTCTCTTTGTGGAAGAAAATTACAGGAAGCGGCTGTGAGAAGTTGGATCAACCTTTCGACTCCTGATACGAGAGCGACTCAATATGTAGGTTCCAGACAACTGTATGTCAAGATACATATTGTATTTTAAATCAAAACGAAATAAAACACCGGAAGATCGTAGATTATACAATCTTCCGGCTATTTTTATCTTATAAGGGACTTCGTTCTTTCCTATCAGAACCGGCAGGCTTAATCAGGTGCGCGAGTCATGTTAAAAATTAAGGCAACAAAAAAAGCACGAGACGGGATTCGAACCCGCGACCCTCGCCTTGGCAAGGCGATACTCCACCACTGAGCCAC
>JAJQDO010000285.1 GCA_021202175.1 Clostridiales bacterium
GTGGTTTTTGATGCCTGCCAGGCAGCCAAATCCCGCCATGCGGATGTGCTGATCTGTGATACTGCCGGAAGACTGCACAACAAGAAAAACCTGATGAATGAGTTGTCAAAGATTCGCCGTGTCATCGAGCGAGAATTCCCGGAAGCTTATCTGGAGACGTTGATTGTTCTCGATGGAACTACCGGACAGAACGCTCTGGTGCAGGCGAGACAGTTTGAAGAAGTCACCGATATCTCTGGTATCGTATTGACAAAATTAGATGGAACAGCCAAGGGCGGCATCGCCATCGCCATCCAGGCGGAGATGGGTATTCCGGTTAAATACATCGGCATCGGCGAGGGCATCGACGACCTGCAGAAGTTTGACTCGGATTCCTTTGTCAATGCATTGTTTGAGAGAACGGATGAGCATGCGGACGAATGAGTTTGATTTTCAGAGAGAGGATGACTTCTGAGATGAATGATTCATTTTTGAAAAAATAATATTTGATAATATTCATATATTAACCAATCAGTACATTGAGATGGTTTAAATCATGTCACGCTTAAAATTGAGAAGGCTTAGATTACGTCATGCTTAAAATTCGATACTATTTTATGGAGGAATGCAACAATGAACGAATTATCCCTTGATAAATTTGAAGAAGCCTATGAGAGGGTACAGGAAGTTATCCTGCCGACCAATCTCATTAAAAGCGACTTCTTTTCCCAGAGAACAGGAAATAAAGTATTTTTAAAACCGGAAAACCTGCAGCTGACTGGCGCTTATAAGATTCGAGGCGCGTATTATAAGATCAGCACCATGAGCGAGGAGGAAAAAGCCAAAGGTCTGATTACGGCTTCCGCTGGAAACCATGCCCAGGGTGTGGCTTATGCCGCGAGAAAATTCGGCGTACCGGCTACCATCGTGATGCCGGTTTCCACTCCGTTATTAAAGGTGAATCGTACCAAGGAACTAGGCGCGACGGTCATTCTCCACGGCAATGTTTACGACGAAGCCTGTGAGAAAGCCCTGGAACTGGCGGCGGAACACGGCTATACCTTTGTACATCCTTTTGATGATCTTGACGTGGCAACGGGCCAGGGTTCCATCGCCATGGAAATCGTGAAGGAACTGCCAACCGTTGATATTATCCTGGTACCGGTCGGCGGCGGCGGACTGGCTACCGGCGTTTCTACGCTTGCCAAGATGCTGAATCCGAAGATTAAAGTGATCGGTGTGGAACCGGCAGGAGCTAACTGCCTGCAGGAATCCCTGAAAGCCGGACAGGTGGTTACTCTTGACAAGATTAATACCATTGCCGACGGTACTGCCGTGAAGACGCCGGGCGAACACATTTTCCCTTATCTCCAGGAAAACCTCGACGACGTCATTACGATAGAAGATGATGAATTGATTGTAGCTTTTCTGGATGTTTTGGAAAATCATAAGCTTTTTGTGGAAAATTCCGGCCTGCTCACTGTGGCGGCCCTGAAACACCTGGCACCGGAAAATAAAAAGGTTGTCTCTATCTTAAGTGGTGGAAATATGGATATCATCACTTTATCCTCTGTCGTGCAGAATGGCCTGATTCAGCGTTCGAGAATCTTTACCGTTGGCGTATTCATGCCGGATGTGCCAGGACAGTTGAATAAAGTATCGAGAATCATCGCGGATGCCCAGGGTAATGTCATTAAGCTGGAGCATAACCAGTTTGTCAGCGTGAACCGCACCAGCTCGGTGGAATTGATTATCACTATGGAAGCCTTCGGTGAAGAACATAAACATACGATTATCCAAAAACTGCGGGAAGGCGGCTATGACCCGGTGGAGAAGATGCCGCGGGCATTGTATTAATTCTGGTGAAGACGATGCCGCGGGCACTGTATTAATTCTGATGGAGAAGATGCAGTGGGCAAAGTATTGATATTGAAAATGGTAGCTCTTTTTCAAAAAAGAAAGGAGCTATCATTTTTTGTAAAGAATTTTCGTGATAGTTTTTTACAGTGCGTCTTTTCAAATTCCAGAAGAGTAGTTATGGCGTGTTTTATCTTGAGTGAAGGCAACATTTGGACGAAGATATCATTATTTATGGTTTGTCTGTATCATCAGCAGAGGTGAATGCCTTTATAACTTTTTTTATTTTTTGGAGGAGATAACATGTGCAGTGTTTTTTATATAGATGACAACACATTGATAAAAATCGATCATCTGATATCAGAAAAAGATGAAAGCGTAACGAGTCGGCACTGGTCCCAGGATATCCGTCCAACCAATGTTGCCCCGGTCATGATTTCCGGTGAAATTGGAGTCCGTCTCACTGTTCAAAAGTGGGGATATCCGAATCATCAGAATAAGGGCGTGCTGATCAATGCTCGTTCGGAAACGGTCCGGGAGAAGAGGATGTTTCAAAATGGTATCCGTTATCGTCGGGCCGCAATTCCGGCGAAACATTTTTATGAGTGGAACGCCAATAAGGAAAAGAATGTGTTTTATACAGATTCTGTTCTCTATTTGGCGGGATTTTATGACTTTTTTGATATGGAAGAGCGGTTTATCATCCTGACGACGGCAGCGAACGAATCGATGATTCGTGTTCATGACCGGATGCCGCTGATTCTGGAGGAGGATCAGGTGTGTAGATGGATATGTGATGACAGTTGCACTGATGCGATTCTCCAGCAAAAGCCTATGCAGCTGGAAAGACAGGCGGAGTATGAACAGATGACATTATTTTGAGAGATGAAGAAATGGAATTCCAGAAACATTCCTCCCCACACTGGTAGCATTTATCACAGGGGACATTTTTATTACAATGATATATTTGTCGATTCTCCCAGTTATTAACTGTATTAGCCGTGATATTCAGCTACTTGGCTAGTTTAGATTGCATTATCCCTGCTTCATTTTTGATTTTCTTTAATTTTTCTCTTTATGTCACTCTTATCGTTTTTTTCATAATATGTAGTACAACAAAATATAGAAAATGTAAATGATCATCCCCGAAATTCTTGAAGTTATTTAGAAAACCCTTTGATACTCCAAGAATATTGGAACGATATTATGATTGACCTGGCCATTGCAGTAAAAGGCGTGGATGTATCTGGCGATAAGTGCAGCGATGACGAAGACAATGATGACGAAAACGATGATGAGGAGGACGATGACGATGTCTAAGTATTATCCAGATTTTTACCATGGAGACAACATTGCAAATTGGGATGAGATTAAATCAAACTGCCCTTTTGTTATTTTCAAAGCTACAGAAGGTACATCCTTTGTGGATTCGAAACTGGAAACATATATCTCCGAATGCGAGTCCAGAGGAATTCCTTATTGGGTATATGCATTTCTGAAAAAAGGAAATGAAAAAGCACAGACTCAGTTTATGGTGTCCACATGTAAAGAGATTGTGAAAGATTGCTTTATTGGGTATGTTTTGGATGTGGAATCTGAGAACAGTTTGTCGGATGTGAAAGCGGCCATGGATTACCTTAAGACAGTAGGCCCGAAAATGATGTTCTATTGTATGAGCGCAGATTACGATACGTATCAGTCTATTATTGAAAGTCGGCCGAATCGATGCGCATATTGGGAAGCAAGATACGGAGTGAACGATGGTAGTTATAACAGCAAATATCCTCCAAAAGAGGAAGCGGATCTGCACCAGTTTACTTCCGTAGGCTCTTGTCCAGGCATCTCAAATAAATGTGATTTGAACCGTGTGACCGGAAATGGAAAAAAAGAAGCCTGGTTTAAAAGTCCGAGGCCATTACATGAGCTATCTCCCACCCCGTAAAATGTAATCAATAACAAATGATATGTGATAACATTTAAAAATTAGGTTCCATATTTTTTTTAAATATGATATAATCGGAACTAATTGTGAATCCTATCAGGAGTACAGCGTGTAAAGGAGGCTTATTTATTATGTCAGCAGTATTAGGTGCATTTGTCCAATATGTATTGGAAGCGATTTATTTCGTTGTGATTATTGGACTGGGAATATTTGCCGGAAAGAAGCTGAGCGAGCGTAAAAAAGCGAAAGCGAGCGAGGCTGCCAGTGAGTAACCAGGCTGACAGGGATTTTCAGCGGGTCATGGATAACCGTGCTGAGAATGACACCAGCTGTCAGTGAGTAACCAGAGTGACTGGGATTTTCAGGGTGCTGAATCGGACGAAAGTGTTCATTCAGCACCCTTTACCCTGATTCGCTGGACAGGAAGAATATATCATGCTGCAGACTATGATTCTGTTGAGAAACTATCTGCAGTAATATGAACATACAGGACTTGACAGGAGCTTGCGCCTTATGGAAGAAAAGGGAAGACATGGTGCTCTGAATGAAGGATAGCAGAATAGTGTAGGAGGATAAGACATTGAAAAAATATGGAGTAAATGAGCTGCGGAAGATGTATCTTGATTATTTTGAGAGTAAGGGGCATCTTGTGATGAAGAGTTTTTCCCTCGTTCCGCATAACGATAACAGCCTGTTGCTGATTAACGCCGGCATGGCGCCTTTGAAGCCGTATTTTACGGGGCAGGAGATTCCGCCGAGGAAGCGCGTGACGACCTGCCAGAAATGTATTCGTACCGGAGATATTGAGAATGTGGGCAAGACAGCCCGCCATGGTACGTTTTTTGAAATGCTCGGCAACTTTTCGTTTGGCGATTATTTCAAAAAAGAGGCGATTGAGTGGACCTGGGAGTTCCTCACAGATGTGGTAGGCCTTGATCCGGAGAGACTGTACCCTTCAGTTTATCTGGAGGATGATGAGGCCTTCGATATCTGGCAGAATGATATCAGCATCGCGCCGGAACGTATCTTTAAGTTTGGCAAAGAGGATAATTTCTGGGAGCATGGCGCAGGTCCTTGCGGTCCCTGTTCCGAGGTGTATTACGATCGTGGAGAGGAATATGGCTGTGGAAAACCGGACTGCACGGTAGGATGTGACTGCGACCGTTACATGGAAGTGTGGAACGATGTATTTACCCAGTTTGAAAATGACGGTCATAACAATTATACGCTGCTTGATCAGAAGAATATCGATACCGGCATGGGACTGGAACGTCTTGCGGTTGTCGTGCAGGAAGTGGATTCCATCTTTGATGTGGACACGATTCGTTCTTTGCGTGAGAGAGTCTGTGAATTGGCAGACAAGACGTATAAGGAAAAGGAAGAGGATGATGTCTCTATCCGTCTGATCACGGATCATATCCGTTCCGCGACCTTTATGATTTCCGACGGTATCATGCCGACAAATGAGGGACGTGGCTATGTGCTGCGCCGTATCATCCGCCGGGCGGCCCGTCACGGACGGATTCTGGGCATCGAGGGACAGTTCCTGGCGGAGCTCAGCAAAACCGTTATCGAGGGGTCGAAGGACGGATATCCGGAACTGGAAGAGAAGAAAGATTTCATTTTTAATGTCCTCACGCAGGAGGAGAATAAATTTAACAAGACCATCGATCAGGGCTTAAGCATCTTAAATGATCTGGAAGCGGATATGAAGGAGAAGGGGGAGAGTCAGCTTTCCGGCGAGGAGGCCTTTAAGCTGTATGATACCTACGGATTTCCTCTGGATCTGACGAAAGAGATTCTGATGGAAAAGGGCTACAGCATCGATGAAGATGGATTTAAAAAATGTATGGAAGAGCAGCGCGAGAAGGCGAGAAAAGCGCGGAAGACCACCAATTATATGGGCGCGGACATCACGGTGTATGAATCCATCGATCCGTCCATCACCACAGCGTTTGTCGGCTACGACAACCGGGTTTATGATTCAAAGATCACGGTGATGACCACGGATACAGAGCTGACGGAAGCCCTGACGGATGGACAGGTGGGCACGATCTTCGTGGAAGAGACGCCATTTTACGCGACCAGCGGTGGACAGAACGCTGATACGGGCATCATTCGCTGCAAAGATGGTGAATTTATCGTAGAAGATACTATCAAGGTGCATGGCGATAAGGTCGGCCATATCGGAAGAGTGACACGGGGCATGTTTAAGACCGGTGACGTGGTTACCCTGGCCATAAATGAAGCCCAGCGGGAAGATACGATGAAGAATCACAGCGCGACCCATTTGCTGCAGAAAGCACTGCGGCTGGTTCTCGGCAATCATGTGGAACAGGCCGGTTCTTACAATGATAAGGACAGACTGCGTTTCGACTTCTCCCATTTCCAGGCGATGACGGATGAGGAACTTGCTCGCGTAGAGGAGATTGTCAATGAAGAGATTGCGGCAGACCTCACAGTGGATACCCAGGTCATGAGCATGGACGAAGCGAAGAAGACCGGCGCCATGGCTCTGTTTGGCGAGAAATACGGCGAGAAGGTACGTGTGGTCAGCATGGGTGATTTCTCCAAGGAGTTCTGTGGTGGAACCCATGTGGCACATACTGGTGCTATTAAGAGCTTTAAGATTATTTCCGAAGGCGGCGTGGCCGAAGGCGTGCGCCGTATCGAGGCCATCACTGGAAACAACGTGCTCAAATATTATCAGGAAGAGGAAGAAACCTTATATGAGGCGACGAAAGTGGCTAAAACAGATCAGAATAAGCTGG
>JAJQDO010000019.1 GCA_021202175.1 Clostridiales bacterium
CCAGTATTTACAAGGGATTTCGCCTCTTTTCTGATCTCAAAGTGTCGAAAACGGGGTTAAGTATAGCAAACTTCCATTTCTATTTCAAGGTTTCTGATAAAATCTATAAAAAACTTGAAATAGAAATGGAAAAACATTATCCGAACGATTATAATAATGGAATAATGACATGTATCAAAAACTAAACTCAATGCAAAAACATCCCAGGTTTAGATTATAATAATGAAAAAATGACATGTGTCAAAAAGCAATAGAAAAGAAGAACGGAGGTTTCCCATGAAAAACGCAGTCATCACCGGCGCCTCCAGAGGCGTCGGTCTGGCCATCGGACGGTACTACGCGAATCACGGCTGGAACATCACGATCAACAGCGGTCACGACAGACAAGCACTGACTGAAGCAGCCGATGAACTATCGGCAGTTACGAACGTACATGTCTTTTTTGGAGATATATCCCGGGAAGAAAACAGCTCCCTTTTAATCGAACAGGCGATCCGTACCTTCGGTCACATCGACCTGCTGATCAATAACGCCGGTATCTCCTATATCGGTCTTTTATCCGATATGACAACGGAAGAATGGCATCAGATCATGCAGACGAATCTGGATTCGGTCTTTTTCACTTCCAGAGCGGCCATCCCTCATATGGTTCATCGCAAAAGTGGCAGGATATTAAACATATCTTCCGTCTGGGGAGAAGTGGGCGCCTCCTGCGAAGCCGCCTATTCCGCATCCAAAGGCGCTGTCAATGCCCTGACAAAGGCCCTGGCAAAGGAACTGGCTCCGTCCCACATATCTGTAAACGCGATCAGTCTGGGCGTCGTCGATACTTCCATGAATCAGTGCTTTTCTGAGGAAGAACGTCGTATTCTGGCGCAGGACATCCCTTTCGGGCGTTTCGCCACGCCGGAAGAAGCGGCCGCTTTCTGCTATCAGATCACGGAATCACCGGAATATCTAACCGGCCAGATCCTTCGTTTTGATGGAGGATGGATTTGATCGTGAACGACAAATTCTTTTGTCGTTCACGATCATTTCTTCTCTTCACTATCAGATCGCACGGGTGCATTTCTCCAGCCATCTTCGTTCTTCCAGACTCATATAAGGCGACAGTACCCGGAACACCTTCTGGTGATAATCGTTAAGCCACTGGAGTTCTTTTTCCGTCATCAGCTCCGGCAGGATCGCCTCCAGGTCAAAAGGAACCATGGTCAGAGGTTCAAAGCGCAGAAAACTGCCGTAACCATTTTCCATGTCTTTCACACAGACGATCATATTTTCCAGGCGGATGCCAAATTCCCCCTCCAGATAAACGCCGGGTTCATCAGAGGTAATCATCCCTTCCTCAATGATACAGTCATATCCTCTCTTTTTCACCGGGCGGTACCGGAAACTGTTGGGCCCCTCATGGACACTGAGAAGGTATCCCACACCATGTCCGGTGCCATGATTATAGTCATATCCTCTCTCCCAAAGAGGCGTTCGCGCCAGGCCATCCAGCGTCATTCCCGTGCAGCCTTTCAAAAACCGGGCATCCGCCAGCTGAATGTGTCCTTTTAATACCATGGTATATAATTCTTTTTCTTTTCTCGTCAGGGGACCAAGGGCGATGGTCCTGGTGATATCCGTCGTTCCCGTAAGATAATGCCCGCCGGTATCCGCCAGCAAAAACCCTTCCGGCCGTAAGGGGATATCCGTTTCCTCATCGGCACTGTAATGAACGATCGCGCCATGCTCCCCATAGGCTAGAATCGGCGCGAAGCTTGGACCGATATAATTCTCCTGCTCCCTTCTGCACTCTTCCAGATAATCAGCAGCGCTGATCTCCGTAATCTCCTCTTTTCCAACATGCGTTTTCAGCCAAAACAGAAACTTCGTCACCGCTACACCGTCACAAATATGGGCAAACCGTTCATTTTCCACTTCTACCGGATTCTTGACCGCCTTCAGAAGCGTCGTCGGATTCTGCGCATCGATCACAGTGACAGAAGATGGAACGCAGCGTACCAGAGCGTCATTCACATGATAGCGGTCGTAAAGGATGCGGTTTCCCGGAGCAAGTGCGGAAACGTCCGCATACACCTGATCATATCCTCTGATCTCTATCCCATCCTTTTCCAGAATATGCCGCACCACAGCGGACACCGCTTCTGGCTGCACATACCAGCAGACCCTGCTGCCGCTCATCAGCAAATAGGACAGAACCACCGGGGTACATTCCACATCATTTCCTCTGACATTCAACAGCCAGCAGATATCTTCAAGGGACGCCAGCAAAAACCAGTCCGCCGATTTCTGTTCCAATACCTCGCGGACCCTTGCAATCTTCTCTTTCCGGGAAGCACCGGTATATCGTTCATCCAGAATCCAAACCTTTTCTCTGGAAAGAATCGGCCTGCTCTCCCAGATATCGCCGACAAGATCGAAGTCGCTGCGAATCGTCACTCCTTTTTCTTCCAGGATGTCTCTCAGGCCATCCGCATAGTCCGCCATCACACATCGGCCGTCAAATCCCAGTGTCTGCCCGGCATCCATCCGCCCGGACAAAAATTCCTCCACCGTCGGAACGCCCGGCTGTCCGGAACGATATAATGTAATGCCGCTTCCTGCCTGCGGCGGGGTCGCCTGCAGAAAATATCTCCCATCCGTCCAGAGTCCCGCCCGGTCCTTTAAGACGACCAGCGTCCCCGCGGATCCGGTAAAGCCGGAAATATATTTCCGGCTTTTAAAATAATCGCCCACATATTCTGAGCCATGGAAGTCATCGGTCATGATCAGATAGGCGTCGACCTGCTCTTCCCGCATTCTGTTTTGAAGCATCTGTAATTCTCTTCTCATCGTTTACTTCCTCTGCATATACTGCCATTACTGTTGCTGTCTTCGCTTCGTCGTAAAGCATTCGTGGACCAGGTTTCATCGGAATGGGATACCGTTTTACCTCAGCCCACCCGATGTGAGCTTCTTCTAAAACCGCGCATCGAAAGCTACGCGGATTCTTTCGTTACCTTTAAAACGACAAAAGGTATGATGTAGCGCTTCCTGTATACACCGGCTACAGGCTGCATCTTACGCAGCCAGGTCATCAGCTCCGATAGCCGTCCGGATTCTGAGACTGCCAATGATAAGAATCCCTGCACATATCCTCAATACCATACTTCGCTTCCCATCCAAGCTCCTTTTTCGCCTTGGACGGATCCGAATAGCAGGTCGCGATATCACCGGCACGGCGCGGCTTGATCTCGTAAGGAATCTCCTTACCGCAAGCTTTTCCGTAAGCCTTTACCACATCAAGGACACTGTATCCCTGACCGGTACCCAGATTATAAATGCTGACTCCTTCTTTCATATGCCGAAGCGCGCTGACATGACCCGCAGCCAAATCTACCACATGGATATAATCTCTGACACCGGTGCCGTCTGGGGTGTCATAATCGTCGCCAAATACCCCCAGCTTCTCCAGCTTGCCCACGGAAACCTGCGCGATATAAGGCACCAGATTATTCGGAATCCCCTTCGGATCTTCCCCAATCAGACCGGAGCTGTGCGCGCCGATTGGATTAAAGTAACGGAGCAGTGTCACATTCCATGCCGGATCGCTAACCTGAATGTCCGTGAGAATCTGCTCGATCATCGCCTTCGTCTGACCGTAAGGATTCGTAATAGTTCCCTTTGGGCACTCTTCCGTAATCGGAACGAAAGCCGGATCGCCATAAACGGTAGCCGAAGAGCTGAATACGATCTTCTTGCAGCCATATTCTCTCATGACATCACACAAGATCAGCGTTCCCGTTATATTATTATGATAATACTCGATCGGTTTCGCCACGGATTCGCCAACGGCCTTGTATCCGGCGAAATGAATGACCGCCTCCGGTCTTTCCTCCTCAAATACTTCTTCCAGCAGATCTCTGTTTAACAGGTCACATTCATAAAATGTCACTGTCTTTCCGGTGATTTTTTCCACGCGATGCAACGCTTCCTCACTGGAATTATAAAGGTTATCCACAACAATGACCTCATAACCGTTCTCCAACAGTTCCACGCAAGTATGACTTCCGATGTATCCAGCTCCACCTGTTACTAAAATCTTCATAACTCGTTCTCCTTTTCTTTTCTTCTATTATAGAGTATAGAGATACACGCGACCGCACAAAACAGCGTCACTAAAGTTATTATTCGAGATAAACCAGACACTTGCTGTCAGTTTTCGCCTCAACTCACTTTAAAATGCAAATTGTACGGTACGGGTAAAATAAACGACTTAATGCCGTCTATATATAAAAGTCATTCCCCGCCAACCATCATATATTCTCATAAAAATACCCAAAATCAATGCCTCCAAAAACATCAATCTTGGGTACGTTTTCCAAACTACCCATCCGGGCAACAGATTATTTTACCGCATCCAGTATCAATTCCACACATTTATCAATGCCCAGAGTGCCCCGGTTCAGCGCCAGATCATAATTCTGCGCCTTCCCCCATTCCCGGCCAGTATAATATTTATAATTCAACCCTCGGCGAATATCCATGTCACGAATCCGGTTCTTCTCTTTGAGGGCGACATCGCCGTACATCTCCCGGATCCGCTGTTCTTTCGTCGCCTCATTGGCATATAAAAAGATATTCAGGCAGTCATCCCTGTCTCTTAAAATATAATCAGCGCAGCTGCCGACAATCACACACGGACCTGACTCGGCGAACTGGCGAATCACCTTCTCCCGAGCCTGCCAGAGTAAAGTCAGCGGCGAAGTCGATTCCTCATCAAAATCGACGAAAGAATAGGCAAACCTCTGATCAGCCGACGGGGCGAACTCGGCATAATTCTCAACGAACTTCTCTCTCAGGCCGGTTTCCTCCACAACACTCGATATGATATACCTGTCATAAAACTCGATTCCAAGCTGCTCTGCGACCTAATATCCGATGGTCCTGCCACCGCTGCCAAACTCCCGGCCAATCGTAATTATCCTCTTTCCCATCGAATCACCTCATTATCTGATCGGGCCATCCTGTGCCCTTACGTCATATGGTACTGAAATCCAATATAGAAATATAGAAATGTAATTACTGTTCACACACATCGGTGAACCGTAACAAAATGTATGGCTGCAGATGCTGTGCGCACATGACCGCGAACAGTCATCTATAGGAATTCAGCATAACATTTTACCCCCTAAAAGTCAACCGACTATCGAAAATGTGCATAACTTGTCGTATACTGGCATATTTCAGCTATACGAATCTCATTTTCGGCCTTTTCTGATATTTTCCTTTTCCCTTTGCATCGCAACATATTTCAGCCGCCGAATCCGCACCATCGTGTGATAAAACTTCTTATTCTCATAGAGGTAATTGATCTCAGCCCCATAAAAGACCAGGGACATACAAAAATAAAGCCATAACAGCAATATCATAATACCGGCCATACTTCCGTAGACATAAGAGAAATTTTGAAAATTTTCCATATAAAAAGAATATCCCCATGAGATAATCATCCACCCGACAGATGCCACCACGGCGCCGGGCCATTGCTTGGAAAAAGTAGACCTTCTGCCCGGCAGAAAGGTGTAAATCACCATAAACAGAATCGTCAGAATAAGAATGGTGAAAACAAGCCTGCTGTTTAAAAAAGAAATCGCTACAGACTGCAGGGGCGGAAAATGCAGGCAGATAAAGTCGTAAAGATTATTTCCAAAAACCCAAAGGATCAACATACTGCCCAGCATAATGATGAAAATCACCGTACATAACATGCTGAAAACCCGAATCATAATATAATTGCGGCTTTCCTCAATATCATAGACAGCGTTCAGTCCTTTTACCATGGCATGCACGCCGCTGGACGAAGACCAGAGGGTGACGATAATCGACGCCGTAAAAATGGAAGCGCCGGTCTTTTCGTAAATCTCATTCACGAGGCTGGTGACCAGACTGGTGCTTTCAAAGGAAAGCATATTGGTCAGCCCGGAAATGATATCCTCCTTGCTGAAGGGCGCATATTTTGTCAGCGTCAACAGCAGAATCATAATAGGAAATACGGTTAACAGCAAAAAGAACGCCGACATCGCTCCAAATGCCGTCACATGATCATCCGTGCATTTCATCATAAAATCTTCTATGGTCACATAATGTTTTTTTAAGGAATCGGGTAATTTCATACTTATTTTCTCTCTTCTTTATTATTTGCTTTCCTCTTTTTCTATCTCGTTTCATACACCTGTAAAGCATATCGTAACATAATCGTTTTATTTTTCCAATGGGATTTCAGCATTTTTTCAGTTGAAACAGTATCATGGTAATGTTATAATAAATATAATAAAATATTAAAGAAGGTGATCGCTTGATTCATGTCATTATTGACGAATTTACTTCCTGTTTGAAAGATGCCAAAACAGGTGAAATAGTTCAAACAGAAGTGATACACATTAAGAGAAATTCTTTTGTAAGAAGATACTACAAGAAACAGGG
>JAJQDO010000297.1 GCA_021202175.1 Clostridiales bacterium
CAATTCCACTACGCTGGACGGGAGCCGCAAGTTCAAGAACTTTTTTCTGTCCTATTTGGCCATTCAGAAAATCAGTGACCGGCTCTGTGTCCAGCACGGTCTTTCCATCATTGAGCCGAAGCCTTACCGGGAACGGACGAAACGAACAGAGTACCCGAAGAACCTCTCCTTCCGGGACGGCATTTGTGAGGCCATTGATGCCATTCTCCAGCAGAAGCCGGAGGATTTTGAAGCGTTCCTGCGGATGCTGGAGGAGTACGGCTATGAAGTCAAACAGGGCAAGAACATTGCCCTGAAAGGCAAAGGCCAGCAACGTTTTATCCGGCTGCGGTCTCTCGGTGAAGGTTACTCGGAAGAAGAAATCCGGGCTGTCATTGCCGGTGCCAGAGAGCATCAGCCCAAACGACGGAGGAAAGAGAAGCAGTTCTCCGCAGCGCCGCCGAAACTCCAGCTTTTGATTGACATCGAAGCAAAGCGGGCGCAAGGCAAGGACGGCGGCTATGTCCGCTGGGCAAAGTCCTTCAATCTTCAGCAAATGGCCGAGGCGGTTTGCTTCGTCAAAGAGCATGACATTGGCACCTTCGATGAGCTAGTGGAAAAGACAGACACTGCTACCGCCAGGTTCAATGAGCTTTCCGATTCTATCAAAGCATCAGAGCAACGTCTGGCGGAAATCGCCGCCCTGAAAAAGCACATCATCAACTACTCCCGGACGAAGGACACCTATGCGGCATACAAGAAATCCGGGTACAGCAAAAAGTTTCTGGAGGAACATCGGGAGGAGATCACCCTTCACAAAGCGGCAAAGGCGGCGTTCAATCAGCTTGATGGCGCCGGCACACAAAGAAAAGCAAAAATCCCCACCATTAAGCAGCTCAATCAGGAGTATGCCCAGGTGCTGAGTGGGAAGAAAGCAGCCTATGCAGAGTATCGTGAGGCCAGAAAGCAGATGCAGGATTATCTCATCGCCCGTAAAAATGTGGAGGCAATTTTAGGCGTGGACCAGGAGCAGGAGGAACAACACAGACAGCAGGAACAGTGGAAGAACCCGAACAGGTAACATTACCCGGCAGGTTGTCACAGAAATTGTGGCAACCTGCCGGTTCTTTTTATGTATCGCTATTGTTTCTGGTACATCCTCATCAGCCTGACTGCGCAGGTGGATTAAGCCAACTGTGTGGTGTGAGGTTAAATAATCGCGCGGGTGTGTGTGCGAGGTTGCTCCCAGTCATGGCATCCCACCATCAATTCTTCATTGAAAAAATATTCCAGTATCACTTAGGTTGTAAATTCCATAACAACCCGATAAGGTTTCACTCTGAGTGCCAACAAGTCCTGTAATCCATTCAATAAAGTATTCGCCTACATCGGACAATGCTTTGGCGCAACGTATTTTCAAATCACTTCACCGCTTTGGTTATATGCGATAACTGTAGCATATTCATAGTCGCCCTCATAACTACGTTCAAAAGTGATTTTTCAGTAAGGTTATCATAAGACGTTCAGATCTTTCCAGCCAAAATATTCCACATCCGCAAAATATGACTCTCTTTCATTATCACTAATTATCCGTCTGTTGCCATCCGCATCCGCAAAGTACCAAGTTCCTTCGTCCTGACAAATTGAGAAAGAGTAGATATATTCTACATCTTGCAACTGATAGAAGGGATAGTATCCGGTACCGCTAAAAGGTTTAAGCTCCGGCGAAACAAGCACCGCATTGAGCGATGAAGAGTATCTGTAAGAGCCATATCCGTAAACACCACCAACAAACACAATATCCGAGCCATCAAGTGCAAACGTCCATGTAGTGTAAAAGGGGCTGTCATAAGTGGCCTGAATCAGCAATTCCTTCACGCCATCCGCATTCAAATCAACGATAACATACTCTGGAGACATTTCCTCCCATCCGGTTGGGGCTCCAAAATACGATGTTTCCCAGTCATCCGTATAGTCAAGGTAATTTCCTGACGTTAAAAATTCCAACCAGACTTGGTCTTCGCTCATGCCGTCATCGGGAACGTTGTTTGTCACATCCTGAGTACTCTCGCTTTCCTGGGTATCCTCATTCAAGGTTTCAAACAGCGACGGATAGTTGGGATTCACAGTATATTCTTCCAGATTGATGATATGTTCATAATAGTCTGCTTCTACCGGAGAATATACTCTCCCAATGATACAAAGTTGACCATTTTCATTTAAAAAGGGTTGGGACAATGCGACATTTTCTTCTGAGATTGTTAATGCAAGTTGTGTATTAATATAGTCCATTCGTTCTTGGTCTTGACTTTTTTTGTAATTATTATAGCTTTGTTCCAACCCATCGTAATTATAGCTGTAAAGAGCTTGGCGAACTTCCTTTTTATAATCATCCTCGGATATTCCATAGTAACTTAACAATCCAGACTCTGACACTGCTGAACCTGTTGATATTTCAATATTATAAACACAATAGTCCCACCACGCCCAATCCACCAGGTGGCTTTCTATGACCAACGAAAGAATGTCTCCATTGACATACCATTTGTAAGAAATATATTCTCCACCATCATAGTCATTATTTGCTTCCCAATAGGAAATCAACTCATCCAACTCAGTGAACAACGCGTCCCATATTTCCTGATTAACAGAGGCGACATATTCGCTGTTAATATTAATTTGCGGTATCTCAAAGCTCATGCTATTATAGGTGGCGCTATATGCGCTGGTAACAAGGTTTTCATAATCAATATGGTCTGCCGAATCGGTTACTGCATCTGTTTCATTTCCTTGTGCTTCTGCAATTGCCTCCTCAGTGAGGGTAACTAACGTTTCATCGCCACCGTTATAATAGCGAATTTCTGATGGATCAGAATCTTTGCCGATTCCATATGCTGTTTTAAATTCCTGGTCGTTTGAACCCCATGTAGACTTGGCAAATGCAAGGGATTCATCCACCGTGTTTCCGCATAATAACATATATACAAAGGCATCTTGCATTAGAAAGTTATATGCTGTACTTGTTGTCTCTGTGGTGGCGAGAACAGCCTTTGCTCCGCAGTCTGCGAATGCAGATACCAGTGAATCATTATAGTATCCATCACAACAACCAAGCCACACAATGGTGTCCGCTAGCTGATTATCTTCATAATAATAGGTGAAGAAGTCTGGAAGCAAACAATAATGGTATCTACCGTCGCTCTCAAGATTTATCATTGCAATACGGTTTTTATATAAATCTTTTAATATTACAGCATCATCGTGATAATTTGCCCAGCTAATTGTCTCCTGAAGCACAATAATCGGAGTGCTATTATAGATCATTCCATGTTCCTGAATGATTACAAGATCATATCCCGATAATCCGTCTCTATAATATGCAACAGTCCCTTCATCAGTCAAGGTTGTATTCATGTACGCTTCACTCCATGAGTTTTGCTCCTCTTGCGCATAAATCAACCAGCCTTCATCCTCTTCGCCAAAATCACACACAATAAGTGCTGATATTTCTTCTTGTTCATACGGGGAGGAATCCAGTTCAAAAGACGGAACTGAAGGCCAGTTTTCAAAATATCCCGTTTCTTCATTCTCATCATAGATGAAGGCTGTGTTATATGAATCTGTGCCTACTCCACTTGTGCCTTCTGCAAAATCTTCCAACATGACACCGCCATAGGCTCCATCTGCATACTCATAATAGATGAGCTTGTTTGTTTCGTCATATCCTACGGAATCAGAGGCCACTTCACCCTCACTCACTAAAGACGATAGAGTAGAAAGTATCAGTTCGGCTTTTTCGTCTGTATCCATGTTGGAATACTCGTCAGAAGAAACGACGGTGGTAATCGTATCGTTGACTTCCTGATAATTTTCCGCAGTAGTAACATCGTCATCTTCATCGTTTCGTGGATACATCAGCCAAAAGGCTCCCACGCCAATAAGCAGTACAGCCACAGCGCAAACTGCTGCACCAATTTTTATTCTATTTTTTCCGAGACGCTTCTTCTGGCTTTTATTGCCTGAATCCTCTGATATATAGCCGGTTTCTCCGGTCTCTATGCTATCGTTCGGCAATTCCCCGCCGCAATAAAGGCAGAACAACACTTTCTTTTTTATCTCTTTTCCGCAATAAGGGCAATACTTTTTGTGGCCTCCCTATTTAATTTTGTCAAAGTTTATCAAAGCCTCATCGACATCATAATATTCTGAAAAATCAAGAATTAGAGTCTATGATTTAATTTTATATTCAAGGATATTGTTTTCTAGATATGCTTTAGTTATCACTTCTACATACAGATACATACAGACAACACCGCTATGGTGGAGATGCACATTAGCGCGATAATCACCATTTTAAAGTACTTCAAACGAGTGTCCACCTAAACCTGTATTGGTGTACTCATTATATCACAATATCACATCGTGCTAATTACGGACATCTGTAAAACAAATTTTTCTCTGGAGATTAAGAACTCGTTGGGAAGTTCTATAAAAAACATACCACGTCTTTGCTGTATTTTAGCTGTCACCGACAGCACTTTATTTTATTGGGCTAAATAGGAGAGTATCGTTTGAGATTCGTCTTCTGCATATGCATGGGCGGCAGTTTCCAGAGGCTGCTCTACATACGAATCATAGCTTGACGAATATGAAGATATATAGTTTGGGGAGTTTTCCATCCATGAACGAGCATCTTGGAAATAAAAGCTTTGTGACAGTTCAGATTCCCAGTCAATACTTGAAATCAGATAGTACTGATAAGCATGGAAAGTCTCATGGCAAATTCCTTCAATGCAAGTAGCAGCAGTTGATTCTGATAATACTCGGATGTCAATCCATATCTGATTTGACTCGTTGTCATACGAAGCAAGCGTATTCTCATCAAGTAATGCCGACAACACTTCAACCGATGGTATTCCCAGCACTTGTGCCTCAAAGGATTCCAATGATTGCAATAATGTAATTCTTTCTTCGAGGGAAAATAAAGTCCATGTTTCATTCGAAAAGCATTTGATGAGTTCTATATTCTCCTGATATATATCAGTTATGGTGTCATCGTTGTTGACAACATATGCACTGTTCTGATTCGGTTCATAGACAGGTGATTCCCACCCGTATACGGAGATTATTGCAGCGCATGGGAATGCACAAATTGCTGCAAAAAACAAGATAGATAATCTTTTAAACGTCACAAAACACTTTTTCTTTTCGGCTTTATTCTCGGTAAGTTTTATATCTGAAGAAAACTCCCATAGTGTAAACAATTCCGCTACAATATAAACAGCTAAAAGAATACCTGCAATTTTCAAATGCCACTGAGCGAACAGGAACAAACTCAAGATGCATATGGGAATCAAATTGAACAGCGGTTCTGTCCATTTTCCGTTGCAGCAACAGCTCCTGATAGGAGAGTATGTAAGCCAAAAAATAGTCAGCACAACATAACTGCATATCACTGTGCGGTATGATAGGTATACATTTAAATCCGCAATACATATGGTAACAGGGCAATAAAACATATATATGATTACAGCAATCGGAATTACAACAGAACATTTGTTGGCTACTGTCTTTATACGCTTCTTCAAATTGGCATCCCCTGTAACTATAGATTCGCAAAATATGTTTTCCGCAGGATCACATCAATTGCATTTTTCTATGGCAAATATGAAATTCGGCCCTTCGTTCCGCCCTAAACAAATTTATAAGTTTCTCTCGGATTTGCACAATCTTTCAGAACTGGTTCCCACAAAATCTACAGAACATTCATTTTTCTCCTTTTATGCTTCGCTGTATGTCGGTACCAGAACTGGCGTTGCTTGTTTTTGGCTAAAGCCAAGAAAAAAACATGGCAATTCCATACACGACTATCGCCATAATGATGAACAGTATCCATGAAAAGAAATTCATAATCAAAAAAATACATCCTATCGCAACGATTTGCATTATAATACATAGTCCGATCCCGCCGGTCAGATCGTCGAAAAATTCGTTGTAAAACAGATACATGGGCGTCTCCGCAAAAAAGACCACCAACGCGCCGACAAGAATTAATACAATCAGCCCGCCAGCAAATTGAAAAATGTCTCCGCCCATCATATTTTCCAACAGCTGAACAATTGCCCATAACGCATATCCAGTTCGAGCAACATCCAGCAATAGAAATAGCGTTGCACCGATATAATAGCTTACTGGTTTCCCTTTGCATAACACAGCTTTTCCCACTAAAAGCAGAGATTTCAACATCAAAACAATAAAAACTATGGCAAGGTGATTTAATACCCATGATGCAGCTGCTGCAACAGAACCGGCACCCAAAATCAGCACAATAATCAGTAAAAATGTTATGTCAAATACAATTATCATTTTCTGGCTCCCTTCTGCAATTTTTTCGGCAGCGGCAGGACTCTATATTGAGCGGATTAAGCCTTTTTGTCTACTTGCTTTTGCATTTCCGACACTGCTCCAGCAGCCTGATCCAATGGT
>JAJQDO010000098.1 GCA_021202175.1 Clostridiales bacterium
TTGAAGCTTCTATTTTCGTCCGTATGTTTTCTGATCAGGTACAGACGTTTTTCCTGATTCTTCTTTTTTCGTCCGTATGTTTTTTGACTGAATGATGCTGCCTTTTGCCAAACCCGGCATTTCAAGTTCTTTACCTGAAATGTAATCAATTACATGCTCGTTTTTAAAAAGGTGCCGGTAAACGATTCTTTCTCGTTTACCGGCACCTTTTCGCCAGAACTGGGTCAATGACAATAATCCCGGCCAAAATTTTATCTTTTAAAGTAAAAAATAAGTTTTGTCTCTATTATTCCATTTATCAAAAACCAACTTACCCTTTTTTCACCGTCCGCTCTATTTTATTTAAAATCGCGTCCGTTTTCCGGATTGCGTCCCCAATCGCCACTCTTGCGATAAGCTTTCCTTTAAACCGTTCTTCGTTCTTAATCGGCATATCTTTCGTCAGAATGACAGCATCTGCCGTTTTTACATCTTCTTCCGTAATCACATTTTCAATACCAATGGAACCCTGGGTTTCGACCTTTACCTCCCAGCCTCTGTCTCTGCATTTCTTGGCAATCGCCTCTGCTGACATATATGTATGGGCTACTCCTGACGGGCATGCGGTAACTGCTAAAATCTTCATAATATCATTCTCCTTCTTTATTCAAATATTAAAATTTTTTTATCCAGACACAATATTCTTCAAATACACTATTTCTTTTATTCAAAATCAATGTCAACATCATCATCATTATCATCAGCAACGATTTCTTCCGTCGCAGCTGAAACATCCTTCTTAAACACGGCACATAATCCCACATGAATCACAATTCCAACTGCCAGAGAAATCACATATCCGATTCGATTCCCCGCAACCGGAAGGACAATCAGCCCACCCCAGGCTGCCGCGCAGCTTACATTCAGTACATACGCCAGAGCCGTAGCAACGGCAGTACTGATCATATTGATTGGAATGATATGAACCGGATCGGCACTGGCATAGGAAATCGCCCCTTCGGTAATTCCCACAAGCCCCATAGCAATCGCTCCAATGCCGGCCTGCTGTTCTTCCTGCGAGAACTTTTTCTTTAACACCACAGAGGCGATACCGCATCCCATCGGCGGAACCGCAATCGCAATTGCGCAAGGTCCAGCATAAGTATAGATTCCCATTCCTACGGTTGCCACCATCAGGCTATACGCTGTCTTATTGACCGGCCCACCCAAATCGAACGCGATCATAGCTCCCACAATCAGTCCCAGAATAATCTTGTTCCCGTCGTTCATTGTTGTCAGGAAATTGGTCAGAAGGCTCATCAACGCCGCAATTGGTGTGCCAACAACATACAGCATCAGAACTCCGGTAAGGAAAATACCGACAACCGGGATAATAATAATAGACTGTACTGAGCGAATTGCTTTTGGCAACTGTATCTTTTTCAGATAATAGCACACAATACCCGCAAACAATCCAGATACAATTCCGCCCAAAAATCCAGCACCTATAGCATCAGCCAACACACCGCCAGCCAAGCCAGGTGCGATTCCGGGTCGATCGGCAATCGACGCCGCAATGTATGCGGACAAAACCGGAACCATCATTCCCAGCGCGCTCGAACCGATCTGCCACACATCGGCAGCTAAACCTGTTTCCGGCGTCGCTCCTTCACCCGTCATCAATACTGCCAACGCCATCAGGATACCACCGCCCACAACAACGGGAAGCATGTAAGAAACACCATTCATCAAATGCTGACGGGTATTTTTCAAAATTTTCACCAAATCACTCATTTTTCTTCTCCTCTCTTTTACAACTCGCCGATCAGTTCCAGAACCTTTTCTTTTGTCTCAGCCAACATTAATGCGTCTCTGAACTCATCATAAATCAGTTTGCGGAATAAACCAGCCAGAATCTCCAGATGCCGCTCTCCCTTTCCATCTGCGGGAACCGCAACCTGAAACACCAGAGATACCTCCTCATCACTTTCCTTATCCCATTTGATTGGGTGACGCAGCCGTGCAAATGTCAGAGACGGAACGCTTACATGCGCCGATTTAGCATGCGGCGTAGCGGCTAAAAAACCTACCGCTGTGGAATCCTGCGCCTCCCTTGCCAGAACATCCTTCTCATATCCGTCCCGATTGAGCAGACGGCCGTCCGCATTCATCATATCGGACATCTGCGCAATCACTTCTTCCTTGCTCTCCGCCGCCATATCAAACTGTATCAACTCTTTTGTCATCAGATTTGCTTCCATAAAATCCCTTCTCCTCCTTCTCTAACAATCTGCCATGGTTCTTCCGTTTCCGACCAGTCCTTCAAAATCATCCACAAATGCCTGGATTGCTGAGGTAATCGCTGCATTTTTGATGAAGCCCTCGATCACATCAGTTGCTACGGTACTCGCGCCAATCCCGTACTTTGCAAGTTCCAGAACCTGCTGAGAATTTTTAAAGCTCGCCGCAAGTACCTCTGCCGAAAGTCCGTTTTTCCTGAAGATATCATGAATATCCATAGCAATCTGTATGCCGTTATACCCCATATTGTTAATGCGGTTTACATAAGGAGCCGTATATTTCGCGCCTGCCTTGGCCGCCAGGAACGCCTGCATAGGCGTATAGATTGCCGTTGCTGTGACATTTACCCCTGCTTCACTCAGAGACTTTATGGCCTTCAGACCTTCCGGCGTCATCGGTATCTTCACATAGGTATTGGCTCCGAGGCGTTCACGAATCACTCCCGCCTCTTTTTCCATGTCTTTTGCCTTTTTCGAAATAACCTGGACATGGAGTTCTCTCTCTGGTCCGATGAATTCCCGGATTTCTCTCAGTACTTCATACGGCTGTCTCTCACTGGCTGCCAGAATCGACGGGTTTGTCGTCACTCCGTCACAGGGATAATATTCCCATGTTTCTTTTACCTTCACAATGTTCGCGTCATCAATCAGTAACTTCATGTTCATTTCCTCCTCTTTTCATTTTTTATTGATTCCCTTCATAATCGTTATCATTCCATGATCAGATGTCTGATTCCGTGCTGTCTTACGATTTCCCCGAACCGAAGCATTTCTTCCTTCGTATACAGCTTTTGATTCTTTTCAAAGCAATATTCGAAATCAACCAAATGGTACTTTGCCTCTGCAAGCGGATTGTAATTCAACAATTCATAATGCACGTTCGGATACAACCCGGACAAAAATTCCGCAATTGCAGACAGGTTCTTCTCTGTCGCCGTAAATTCAGGAATCAACGGCGTCCGCACAGTGATCCGGTCGCGGTATCCAGATCGAAGAATCCGCGTCAGGTTCGCTTTGATTCCCCGATTAGTCGCGCCGACCATTCTCTTATGATCGGCTTCATCATCGACCTTCATATCCGCAAAAATCTGATCCGTGTACGGAAGGACACACATTATCGCCTCTTCGGAAACAGCGAGCGAGGTTTCGATGGCTGTGTGAATCCCTTCTTTTTTTAATATTTTCATAACCTCTCCCACAAATGGCGCCTGCATAAGCGGCTCCCCTCCAGAGAAGGTCACACCACCGCCATGCGAAAAAAACACCTTATCTTTCTTAATCTCTTCCGCCAGTTCTTCTGCCTGATAATACTTTGCATCCAAACGGAGTGCATTGGCCGGACAGCTTTGCGCGATTCTCTCCCAATCATCGTCCCGATGCCGGTGGAAAAACAGCCTTCCCTCTTTTTCCTCGATGTTTCCAGGCCTGCATCGTTTCTGACAGCCACCACAGTGAATGCATTGGTTTTCAAAATAGATCGGCGCAATTCCCGGTTCCAGACCTTCCGGATTCTGACACCACAGACACCGCAGCGGACAGCCTTTCATAAATACCGTCGTTCTGATACCATCCCCATCATGCGTGGAAAATCGGCGTATATCAAACACAATTCCCTGCATCATTTCTCCTTCCTTGTCCGCATTGGATATGCCTGTTATAGTGAAAGTCAAAAATATTTAACTTTCACTATATATTTGCATAGGACGACCGTGCAATGATTTCATCTTGCAGCTCCCCTGCAAGTTCCGTGAAATACGCGGTATAACCGGCGACTCTCACCGTAAGGCTGCGGTATCGTTCCGGATTCTTTTGGGCCGCAAGAAGATCTTCCTGATTCACAACGTTAAACTGGATATGTGGGATTTCCAGATCAACAAAACCGCGGAGAAACTGTGCAAATTTATGAATCCCGGTTTCATTTTTGAAAAACTCCGGCAAAAACTTCATATTTAAAAGTCCTCCGTTGCTGGTCAGCGTCCGGTCAAGCCGGGATACCGATTTCAGCACGGCTGTCGGTCCACCGACGTCTCTTCCATATACCGGAGACATCCCGCCGTCCGCTAACGGCATTCCTGCGTATCTTCCGTCTGTGGATGCGCCCACGTTCTCACCCATAGGCACATGTGCAGAAACCGTATACATACCTGTGTGATACCGGCCACCCCGGTAATTCGTGTAAGTTCCAAGCTTTTTCTTAAAATACTCCGCCCATTTCACTCCTAATTGATCGACCCACTCCACATCGTTTCCGTATTTCGGAACCTTGTTTAACAACATGGTCCGAATTACTTCGTATCCTTCAAAGTTGTGAACCAGTGCATCCAAAAGCTGCCCTGCCGGAATCCGTTTCTCATCGTAAACCAGTTTTTTGATCGCTGCCAGGGAATCCGCAAGGTTCGCCACCTGAATCATCTGAATCCCGGATAAATTGTAGTGGGCGCCTCCGGCTGTCACATCCATGCCTTTTTCCATACATTCATCGACGACTGCCGATAAAAACGGGGTAGGAAGCAGCGCAATGTGCGCTTTCTCCACTTCTTCGCAGGCGCGGATCATCTTTTCCATATAAGAATCCAAAATCATTCGGAACGCATCTTCCAGCTCCTCATAACTTTGATAGGTCAGCAGGCTTCCTCGGCTTTCGCAAAGTTTTTCACCCGTAATCAGGTCTATTCCGTCGGTTAAGGTAAGCTCTAAAACCTTGTTCAGGTTAAACATCGCCGCGTCGCTCCAGCCCAGATTATTTCCCTGTGTGGTGAGTTCCACGCATCCGACAATCGCATAATCCATCGCGTCCTCATGACTGACGCCGAGTGCTTCTAATGCAGGAATCACTGCCTTATCATTAAAGAACTGCGGCATCCCGCTTCCTTTTGCGACAACCTTGATTGCCGCTTCCAAAAGCTCATCACTGCTGTTCTCATGCAAACGAACCGAAAGGTTCGGCTGCGGCAAGCCCAATTCCTCCTGTGCTTTCAAGAATAGAAACGAAAGATCGTTTTTCACATCGTGCCCTTTTTTGTCCTGCCCTCCCACAGCGATATTAAAGCCGATGGGAAAGCCCGCAAAATACTTCGCACTGTTCTGATTTCTCATGTATACAATCTGATTAAATTTAAGCCACAGACATTCCACTAGTTCCAGTGCCCGCTCTTTGTTCAGTCTCCCCTCTGCCATATCCTTTTCATAATATGGAAGCAAAATCATATCCAATCTTCCAGGAGAAAAAGACGATGCGTTGGACTCCAGATGTAAAACCGTAAACAGAAACCACAGGCTCTGCAGGGCTTCATGGAATGTCCTTGCAGGCCGTTCGGAAAGTGCCCGGCAGTTTGCCGCAACCGTCTGCAGCGAAATTCTTTCTTCTTCACTTCCGCTTTTTTCCGACATTGTTTCCGCCAAATCAGCATAACGTTTCATGAAGACAGACACTCCCTCCATGACTATGCTGACGCTTTCATAAAAATCTCTCTGTTCCTCTCTCGCCGTCGCCAGCTTCTCATGCGCCTCTTTCTTCAATCCGGCTGGTCCCAGCCGCAACCACCTCCTGCAATCTGGACAAATATGCCCCTGTGCATGATCCTGCTGGTTAATTTTTACGACTCTGGCGATTTCTCTGATTTCTTTCCCGTATGCATCGGTGAGAACATCCTCCAGAGACTTTCCTTTCCAGTACGGTTTAATCTCCTCCCGGAAATAACGGATATCCTCCTCCCTTACCTGAAATCTGTCCTGTGGTCTTATCGGCAGAGTCTCAAACTCCCGATCCACCCAGGAGCTTCCGCTCTCTGGGAATACCACCCCATAACGCACTCCTGCTGTCCGATTCTCAACAATCAATTCCTCCGGCTCGATTGCGATTGCAATCTGCTCCAGGGCAGCCTGCAATGCGTAAGCTCTCTGCTTCATCTTCGTCTCCCCTTCATGTATCCGGTAGGAATCGGTAATGATCCTCGCTTGTTCAATCGACGCGTATCGAGGCTGGGTTAGCATCTTATCTTTGAATATTTCAATTAGTTTTGCCTATTCCAGGTTGTGATCCTTTCTGTTTTATTTAGTTTTAGTGTGTTTTATTTTTTTCA
>JAJQDO010000065.1 GCA_021202175.1 Clostridiales bacterium
CTTTCCGGCGGACAAAAAAGACGGGTGGCTTTGGCAGGGATTCTGGCCATGGAACCGGAATATCTGATTCTTGACGAGCCGGTGGCCGGTCTGGACGGGGAGGGAAAAGACAGTCTTTTTTCTCTTTTAAAGCTGTTAAATGAAGAAAAAGGTGTTGGTATCCTTTTGGTCTCTCATGATATGGATGACGTTGCCGCCAATGCGAAAAGGGTGCTGGTCATGAACCATGGCAGGATGATCATGGATGGAACGACGAGAGAAGTCTTTTCACAAAAAAAGAAATTGGAAGAGATCGGACTTGCTATCCCTCATTCCGTCGCCTTTTATCAGCGCCTGTCTGAAAAAGGATATTTTAAGAAGGGTTTAGAAAACATTCCTTTGACGACAAAACAGCTGGCAGACATGATTCTAAAAGAACAACAGTAACCGTATAATCAAAGCGAAGCGAGTCAGCATAGGAGATAAGTCTGAAAGCAGCAAAGCGAAGGATACACGATTAAGGGAAATCTGAAGATGTGTGGATAAGATACTCCTGGAGGAAGATAAATGATTCGAGATATGACGTTAGGACAATACTATAAGGCGGATTCTCCATTGCACAGCCTGGACCCAAGGGTAAAGCTGGCCGGAACGCTGCTCTTTGTCATCACTTTATTCCTGCCCAAATCCCTTGGCGGGATTCTTGTGGCATCCGTATTCCTGGCTGGAATCATAGCATTGTCACGGGTGCCGTTTTCGATGGTGCTTCGCGGGATAAAACCATTGCTGTTCATCATCGGTTTTTCTGCTTTGGTGAATCTGTTTTCGACAGCAGGAACGGTCCTGGTGGTGCTGGGTCCATTTCAGATTACCAGAGAGGGGATATGGCTGTCCGCCTATCTGGTGGTCCGCCTGGTTTACCTGATCATGGGTTCTTCGATCATGACCTTCACCACAACACCGAACCAATTGGCGGACGGACTGGAAAAGGCCCTCGGCTTCCTCACGGTGATTCATGTACCGGTACATGAGTTGTCCATGATGATATCCATCGCCTTGCGATTTATCCCCATACTTGTCGAGGAATTGGATAAGATCATGAAAGCGCAGATGTCCCGCGGAGCCGATTTTGAAACCGGCAATCTTATTCAGCGCGCCCAAAAGCTGATTCCGGTTCTGGTTCCGCTGTTTGTTTCCGCCATTCGTAGAGCCTCTGATCTGGCTCTGGCTATGGATGCCTGCTGTTACCATGGTGGAGAAGGAAGAACGAAATTAAAGCCGCTTAAGTACAGCCAGAACGATTATATCGCTTACGGAATCTTGTTGATCTATGTGATCGTGATGATTTTGTGCAGTATCTTCAAATTCGTATAAATGGTACGAATAAATAATATACACATGATATATATAGATAATATACATAAACAGTATATATAAATGATGTGAATGACAGGATTTTGGAAAATCAATCAGGAAGAAAATGCATGATCTTAAGCATTATTTTATGATATAAGGAGTAAAACCTCGGAAATTGGCGGATACGGGCAATGTATTGCTAATGATGTTTTGTATCACGATATAAGGAGTAAAACTTTGGAAATTGGCTGACATGGATAATGATTCCTTTTGGAATTCATATGATAATTATGGAAGTTATCATTAGATGAAAAGAAAGCGACAAGGGTGCTCGTTATGAAAAGATTTAAACTGATCGTCGCATACGATGGGACGAATTACTGCGGATGGCAGAGACAGCCCAAAGAGGATACGATCGAAGGAGAACTGAATAAAGCGCTTTTTCGACTGACTGGGGAAAACATTCAGGTCATTGGCGCCAGTCGAACGGATGCGGGAGTCCATGCCTGTGGCAATGTCGCGGTGTTTGATTCCGAGACTTCGATTCCTGGCGAAAGGCTGCTATTTGCATTAAACTCGATTTTACCGGAAGACATTCGGGTGATGGACTCTTGCCAGGTATCTGATACATTTCATCCCAGATACTGCGACACCAGAAAAACCTATGAATATCGCATACAGACCGGGAGGACGCTGGATCCGACCGCTCGCCTGTATAGTCACTGGATTCCTTATCATTTGGATGTGGAGGCAATGAATCGGGCAGGGCAGTATCTCGTGGGGACGCATGATTTTAAAAGCTTTTGTGTAGCTAAAACACAGGTGAAAACCACGGTGCGGACGGTGACAGCTATTAAAGTATGGCAGAAAGACATTGTGGATGGTATTGAAGGCAGTGATTCGGGAAAAGAAACTGATTCACCGCAGAATATTGTTATTCGCGTGGAAGGAGAAGGTTTCCTTTACAACATGGTGCGCATCATCAGCGGAACCTTGTTCAAGGTTGGTCTGCATGCCTGGGCACCGGAATATGTCCAGGATATCCTGGCCGGATGTGACCGGACACTGGCGGGAGAGACGCTGCCGGCGAAGGGACTGTTTCTGAAGCAGATTGAATATTTGTAAAAGCTTCACAAAAGCTTCATTCCACGAAAAAACTGATTGACACACCCGGACGATTGTTATATAATTGAAAACTGTGGTATGTAAATAAAATGTATCTCAAAGCCCCGGGATGCATTTTTTTCATAAAACCTGCGTGTAGCAGGATGATGTGATGGAGGGTCCGGACAGCCAGGAAGTCACATCGCAAGCAGTAGGATTTGGATATAACAGGAGGAGAACACACTCATGAAAAGTTTTATGGCTAGCCCATCTACCATTACGAGAGACTGGTATGTAGTTGACGCTACAGGACATACATTAGGACGCCTGGCATCCGAAGTTGCCAGAGTATTAAGAGGAAAGAACAAACCGATTTTCACACCACATATGGATTGTGGAGATTATGTAATCATCGTTAACGCTGATAAGATTAAAGTGACCGGGAAGAAGATGGATCAGAAGATTTATTACCATCACAGCGAGTATGTCGGCGGAATGAAAGAGACAACATTAAGGGAAAAAATGCAGAAGAGACCAGAACAAGTTCTTGAACTTGCCATCAAAGGTATGCTTCCGAAAGGACCTCTTGGAAGACAGATGTACAGAAAGCTTTATGTATATGCTGGACCTGATCACAAACATGCTGCGCAGCAGCCGAAAGAGTTAGAAATCAAGTATTAATTAAGGAGGACAAGTAAGTGGCTACTACAAGATATTATGGAACTGGCAGAAGAAAAAGCAGCGTTGCAAGAGTTTACCTTATGCCGGGAACAGGCAAGGTTACGATCAATAAAAAAGATATGGATGATTACTTTGGATATGATACCTTAAAGGTTATCGTTCGTCAGCCATTGGAATTGACATCCACTACAGATAAATTTGATGTGTTAGTTAACGTTCACGGCGGTGGATACACCGGTCAGGATGGCGCCATCCGCCACGGTATCTCCAGAGCTTTACTGGAAGCAGACCCGGAATTACGTCCTGCTTTGAAAAAAGCGGGATTCCTTACCCGCGACCCGCGTATGAAAGAAAGAAAGAAGTACGGCCTCAAGAAGGCTCGTAGAGCACCACAGTTCAGCAAACGTTAATCGACTGGAAAAGAAATGGTTTAAAAGCCCGGAATCCCTTGAAAATAAAGGTTTTCCGGGCTTTTTCTCTGGAAAGGCCCAGATTCTCCCGGCTCAGCTGAGAAAGATTCATACGGTCAATCCTTCAGGATAAAAAATTTTATACCACAGGTATAATGACAATCTCTGAAAAATAGGTTATAATGCGCTTAGAAACAGGAAAAGGGCTTCAGGAGTCCGGAAAGGAAAAAACAATGGCAGTCAACTTTTTATATTACCTTAATGATGAACGTCATGAGCCGGCGCTGGATAAAAAACAGGGCCTTGATTCGGTGCGTCCATATAGGGTAAGAAAAAGTCGATTGAGATGGGATGTTGTATGATTGCCTGCCGAGTGAATATCGCGGGTTACATATATTTCATTAGAACCGCTTATCCTGTATGGGGTAGGCGGTATTTTATTTGCGCGAGTAGCAAGGAAAGCAGACAAGTGCGCTTGCGTGTTTGGATGTTTGACGAGCACCGCGTTCAACGAGGCGCAAGCCGAGTGAACCTCATTAGCTCAGCGGAAGAGCACCCGGCTTTTAACCGGGGAGCCATGGGTTCAAATCCCATATGGGGTATTCATCTGGAACTGTCGAGAGAGGAGGAGCAGACAATGCTGGAAATTAAAGGAAAAGTAAATACAGCGGTATGCTACGCGAAAATCATTGAAGATGAGGCTATTGAGCAGATTCGCAGAATGTGCGATCAGGAATTTACCAGAGACAGCCGGATTCGCATTATGCCCGATGTCCATGCAGGAAAAGGCTGCACTATCGGGACAACGATGACGGTTGTGGATAAAGCGGTGCCCAACATTGTCGGTGTGGATATCGGCTGTGGAATGTATACGGTTAATCTGGGCAAAACAGCGATTGACTTTGAGAGGCTTGATGAGGCCGCTCATTACATTCCGTCCGGAATGAATGTGTGGGAAGGCAGACAGGAACGATTTGATCTGACAGAACTACGCTGCTACAGGAGCCTGAAGGATACGAAACGACTGGAGCGAAGCCTGGGGACTCTGGGCGGCGGCAACCACTTCATAGAAGTGGATCAGGCTCAGGACGGCACCAATTATCTGGTCATTCACTCCGGGAGCCGTAATCTGGGAAAACAGACTGCCGAACTGTATCAGCAGCTGGCAATCGACCTGAATAAGGGGAAAGAAACTTATTTCCAGGAGCGCGATGAGATTATCCGTACTTATAAAGAGGCAGGAAGAAGAAAAGAAATACAGGCAGCACTGAAAGCAATTTCATGGAGTGCAAGAGAAACGACGGTTCCGCAGGATCTGTGCTGGCTGTATGGGACTTACTTTGAGGACTACCTGCATGACGTGGAGATGTGCCAGGCGTTTGCCAGAAGAAACCGTGAAAAGATGGCGGAAATTATTCTGGAAAGGACCGGTATGATCGGCACAGATACTTTCCACACCATTCACAATTATATTGATACGGAAGAGATGATTCTGAGGAAAGGGGCAATCGCGGCTCATGAAGGTGAGCGGGTGCTGATTCCAATCAATATGAAAGACGGAAGCATTCTGGCGACAGGCAGGGGCAATGCAGAATGGAATTATTCCGCACCCCATGGTGCAGGCCGTCTGATGTCGCGCAGAAAAGCGAAAGAAACACTTTCCATGGAGGATTACCGCCACCTGATGGAAGGAGTATACACTACTTCTGTCAATGAATCGACGCTGGATGAAGCGCCGATGGCGTACAAATCTCTGGATGATATCATTGATGTGATCCGGGACTCTGTGGACGTAATTGATGTACTGAAACCGATTTATAACTTTAAGGCATCTGACTGAGGACGATTCTGTTCCTGCCTGGAAGGCATGCTGTGCAGGCTCCCAGGTGCCGGAATAGGGGGAAAATGAAATGTTTACGATCCCGGTCATTGATATGGTCAAGACGGGTCAGAATATCAGGAATCTGAGAATACAGGCGGGCTTATCCGTGAAGGATCTGCAGGATATTTTCGGATTTTCTACGCCACAGGCACTGTACAAGTGGCAACATGGAACGGCTCTGCCAACGATTGATAATATGGTAGTGCTGGCTGCTGTTTTTGGCGTAAAGGTGGATGATATTCTGGTAATTGCTGACGACAATGTTGTCGTCAGTGCATAATAGAAACGGAGCGGTTGAAATTAATCCGCTCCCGATATGGCTCCGTGGTCTAAATGGTCAGGACATCGCCCTTTCAAGGCGGTAATGCCAGGTTCAAGTCCCGTCGGAGTCATTTACGGCCCCATTGTCTAATGGTCAGAATGCCGCCCTCTCAAGGCGGAAATGTTGAGTTCAAATCTCACTGGGGTCACTGTGGCTGTAGCTCAAATGGCAGAGCGCTTTTAAATAACATAAAAAAATAGAGGACAGAGTTGTGATCTCTATCGCATTAATACTTTCTTAACCATGACTTGGCAGGTGGTGATTCCTCGTGAGTTTTGCAGGCAGGTATTCCAATACGGCACAGTATTTATCCGCGATGCAGACAATCCGCGCTTCTTTGTATTTAGGTGGAATGGGTGTCAGCGGAAACATATGCCGCTTTATAATATTTTCCTCAATGTCGTTGATTCCGTAATCCTGCTTTGCGTTATCCGCCGCAATCATGGGGTGCCGGTATCCGTGCAGAACATATGTCTTCATGCTTTCTAAATTCCCGTGAATAGTAACCCGTCATTAGACATAAAAATGACGGAGATGTTTTTCATTTACATTCTAACTTTGATTTGGGTGTCTAAACTACCTTTTTGAACTGCATTTTATAGTTGAATA
>JAJQDO010000113.1 GCA_021202175.1 Clostridiales bacterium
TATTTGATTTTTAATAATTATCATACAAAAGTAAATTAACACTTTATCGATATTGCTTCATTATCTAACGACAATTGGGTCTTTTATTCATCGTCATTTTGTCCAATTTTTATGCCATATTACCTTTAATTTGTTAACAATTTATCAATTTTAAAATTACTATGTTTCTAAAAGAATAGAAAAACAGGCTATTTCCTTTTTTTATCGAAAATGATATAATAAATGAAAATGCAAACTGTCACGAATGTTTGATATCAACTTTAGGAAACTGAAAACATATATAGAAGACATATAAGACATATTAGAGGACACATGATCAGGAGGAATCAGAATGCTTTCAGCAAAAGAACGTCAGGATTATATTGTAAACCAGGTTATCGAGAACGGAACCGTTCAGGTTTTCTCATTGAGCGAAGAACTGGAATGTTCGATGGTCACCATACGAAATGACATCCGGAAACTGGATGAGATGGGACTGATCAAGAAAGTGCACGGCGGCGCCGAACGGCGAAACGACGGTCTGACAGTTTCCTTTGAGCAGGGAGAGTCTTTTCTCCACATGGAAGAAAAGCGTCGTATTGCCGAGCACGCTTATAGCTATATAAAAAACAGGGACTCCCTTATCATTGACGATTCTACCTCCGGTTATTACCTGGCTCAGGTAATCCGGGGAAAACCGGAAAAACATGTGAGCGTCGTCACAAACTCTATCCTGGTCGCCGCGGAACTGTCATCTGTAGAGCACGTGGAATTATTTATCGTCAGTGGATACATCCAGGGAAGGCCGCCGGCAGCACTGGATAACTTCACGATTGAAGCATTTCGCCAGTTTAATGTCGCGAAGGCATTTATCGGCGCCAGCGGCATCAACCTCAATCTGGGCATCGCCTCTCTGGGTGCCGCCCAACGAGATGTCAAAAAAGCAATCATCGATTCCGCTCACGAAGTTTATGTTCTGGCTGACTATACAAAGTTCAGCGGTGGCTTTTTATTTACGGCTTGCCAGATGTCCGAAGTCACCTGCGTGATCACCGACAAACAAATCGACCAGGATATCGTGAGACAGGCGAGGAATCTCAAGATTCGAATGGATGTCGTATGACGACGTGGCATAAAAAAGGGGCTATCGGAAAATGGAACCGATAGCCCCTGTTCTATTTCGTAGAAACTATGATCAACAGAAACGATACTCTGTCAGAATTATAAACTGGTGTATCCTCCATCGACCGGAAGAATACATCCGTTGACATAGGTGCTGGCCGGAGAAGCGAGGAATAGAGCTGCTGTATCAAGTTCTCCTTCCTGTCCATACCGTCCTTCTGGAATCATAGTCTTCGCATAGTTCTGGAAGAATTCACTCTGCAATGTTTCTTTCGTCAACGGCGTCTCAAAATAACCCGGGCAGATACTGTTAACCGTGATACCCTTATCGCCCCACTCGCAAGCCAGCGCGCGCGTCAGATTAACTACGCCGCCTTTTGCCGCATGATATGGAGCTGCCGGCGCGATTTTATTTCCAACCAGGCCGTACATGGAAGCAATGTTGATAATCCGTCCGTATCCTGCCGGAATCATGGCCTTCTTCGCTACCTCGCGAGCCATCTTAAAACTGCCGAACAAATCAATGTTCATCTCATTGGCAAACTGCTCGTCCGTAATATCTTCCGCCGGCGCGACAGCACCGGTTCCGGCATTGTTAACCAGAATATCAATCCGTCCAAACGTATCCATGACTTCCTGAACGGCAGCCGCCACTCTTTCCGTATCCGTAATATCGCAAGCCACGCCGATGGCTTTCACACCATACTTTTCGGCCAAATCTGCCGCCACTTCATCAATAAGGTTTTTACGACGGGCAAGAGTAACAATGTTCGCTCCATTATTCGCCAAGGCATTCGCCATCTGCACGCCGAGACCGGTGGAACAGCCCGTTACCACTGCAACCTGCCCTGTCAAATCAAAATAATTTTTACCCATATTGCTTTCCTCCTTGGTCAACCATCCATAATGCTACAACGTCATTTAACAGCATTAATTATATATTATTTTATAATGTAAAGCAAGTGTCAAAAAATTCATATATAATAATAAGCATTAGTCGTTGCGTTCCCCTTTGAAATATATACCTAAAAAACACTTGATCAAATACTTCAAAACTATAAAACGCCCTTCGTAGACCAGACGCTTCCTCCCAGGCGTTCTTCAACCATCGTGGCCATGTCAAGTGCCTTTCCAAAGGCTTTAAAACTGCTCTCCGCGATGTGATGGTTATTCACGCCGGAAATCTGTTTGATATGTAAGTTCATGCTGGCCGAATAGGAAACAGCGTAAAAGAAATCACGTATCATTTCCGTATCCATCGTTCCAATCCTCGGCACACTGTACTCGGCATCATAAGAAAAATAAGGTCTTCCCGACAAATCAACAGCGCACAAAACCAGAGCCTCATCCATAGGCAATATCGAGCTCCCATATCGCTTGATGGATTTCTTTTCCCCTATGGCCTTTTTAATCGCCTCTCCCAAAACGATGCCGCAATCTTCTATCGTATGGTGAGAATCCACTTCCAAATCTCCCTTGCATTTCAACTCCAGGTCAAATAAACCATGCCTTGCAAATCCATTTAACATATGATCAAAAAAACCAATGCCGGTATCAATATTATTATTTCCATTTCCATCAATGTTCAGTGTCAGTGCTATATCCGTTTCTCTGGTAACTCTGTTAATCGTAGCGATTCGTTGTTCCATAACTGGTTATCTATCCTTTCTTTTCATACTTTGTATATTCCTTGCCACAATATTTACATTTTCCCTTTATCTGCTTTGCCATACGTTCTCCTTTCCGTATTCGTTGATCCAATGCGGGTATGTCAACGAGATAACTCTGTTGACATTATATCATTTCATAAGCCAACGGAAAAGCCATATATTTTGTTATTATTCTAACAAAATATATGGCTACTATTCATCGCATCAAATATTCAGGGAAATTTGCATCATAAATTCTATTGATTCCTGATATATGTAAAAGCACTCATGGCCGCATTGGCCCCATCCGCCACGGATGTGATCACTTGTCTCAGTTCTTTTTTCCGCACGTCGCCGGCTACAAAGAAGCCTTCTGTACTGGTTTTTCCGGTTTCCTCTGCCAGGACATAGCCGTCTTCATTCAGAGGCACAATGTCCTTTAAAAGTTCCGTGGCAGGCTGTATGCCAACCGCAATAAATAATCCATTTACTGCGATTTCCTGTCCATCATCCAGCAAGATGCTCTCCAGCTTATCCTTTCCGCTTATCTTTACAACCCTGTGCGGGGTGATAATGTAAATATTTTCTTTTTCGCGAATGGTTTCCAGCGTACCGGAAAACCCGCGGAATTCATTTCGGCGGTGAATCAGATATACCTTGCGGCAAATATTCGAAAGAAAGAGCGCGTCATCCAGCGCCGCATTTCCTCCGCCGACAACAGCAACATCCTGTCCGGCAAAAAAAGTGCCATCACATAAAGAACAATAAGAAACGCCTCTCCCGGAAAAGGTATCTTCTCCTTCGGCCCCCAGTCTTCTGTGCGTCGCCCCGGCAGCATAGATTATGGCTTTCGATTGTCTGATTTCTCCGCTCAACAATGTTATCTGCCATCCGGACTCTTGCACTGTAAACTGAGGATCTGAGCCATCTTTTTTATCCTCATCTTGATTACTCTGGCTTATGTCTTCCTGGCCTTGCCTCGAAATCAAGCTTTTTGTTTTCTGTACATCATGCGGTATATCACACGCGTTGTGTGTAATTTCTATCACGCGGTCTTCGAGAATGGGAATCTCCATCTGCCTGGCATGATTCGTGAAACGTTCACTCAGGGCATACCCGCTTACTCCGAAGCTTCCCAGATAATTATCCACACGTCCGCTTTCGGAGATCTGCCCGGCGCCGTATATATTTTCTTCGATCACAAGGGTCTGCAGTCCTGCTCTTTTTGCATAAATGGCAGCTCCCAGTCCCGCCGGGCCGCCGCCAATAATAATCACATCTAACATCTATTTTCCTCTATATTGATTAAATCTTTTTCCTTCTTATTGATCAAATCATGTATCAGAATATCTTGATGATATCAGATACCAAAAAATCTGGTATCACATCTTCAAAATGATTCGACCTTTCTGCTATATTTCTTTCGATTTATTTTCCTGTTTTCCCTGGTTGCTGCTGCCTGTTTATTTGATTACCAGTTCATCCCGTGAAACGACGCCCTCCACAACCTGGAAGGCTCGCAGTACCGGCTCCTCTCGATTCTGTAAAGACAAAATCAGATAGCTGGCATGACTGTCATGAGCCAGACGAATGTCTTCCTGTGAGGGCCTGGAAGGGGTTTCGGGATGAGAATGCCAGTTTCCCAATGGTTTCAGTCCATTGACACGCATGTCTTTTACCGCTTTTAGCTGTTCCACCGGATTCAGGGAGAAATGCTCGTTGCTGTGATCCACATTTGTGAGATAATATATTTTTTTGATGATTTTTTCTTCACTATCTTCGGTTCCGGCAATCAGGCCACAGGCTTCTTCGGGAAGTTTTGCGGAAGCGTAAGTGATCATTTGTTTTAAATCGTCCCTGCTTATGATAATCCGCATCTAAAATCACCTTCTTTCTTATTCTTGTTTGTGATTGAGATCACAATTCAGATCCCCTCACATTCTGCTTGCTCATAATCAATCAGCTCGGTGATTGTCGGATGTTCGCCACATACCGGGCATTTTGAAGTGTCCTTCGGCAGAGGAACCCGGCGAAACTCCATTTTTAATGCATCGTAGGTCAGCAGAGTTCCTGTCAGCAAATCTCCCTTACCGATGATATATTTGATGGCTTCCATAGCCTGCAGGCTGCCGATCACGCCGCCCATCGCGCCGATCACGCCGGCCTGTTTACAGGTAGGAACGGCATCTTTTGGCGGTGGATTGCGAAATACACAGCGATAGCAGGGGCCTTCTCCCGGCACATAGGTCATCAGCTGTCCCTGAAAACGGATGATGCCTGCGTGGGAAAATGGTTTTTTTGCCATGACACAGGCATCGTTGATGAGAAATTTCGCCGGAAAATTGTCGGTGCCATCGATGATGAAGTCATAATCCCTGATCAGATCCATGATATTTTCCGAATCGACAAAGGTACGATATGTATTCACTTTGACATCCGGATTCATTTTGTTCATCGTCTCTTTAGCTGACTGGACCTTTGCTTTACCCACATCCTCTGTGGCATGGATAATCTGTCTTTGCAAATTAGACAGATCGACTTCATCGGCGTCGGCGATGCCGATGGTTCCCACCCCTGCGGCGGCCAGATACATGGCGGCCGGTGCGCCCAGTCCACCGGCGCCGATGATCAACACTTTCGCGTTGAGCAACTTTTTCTGCCCTTTCACGCCGACTTCTTTCAATATGATATGCCTGGAATATCGTTCCAGCTGTTCATTAGTAAAGGCCATTATCTGCCACCTCCCATGAAATAAAGGAACTCAACCTCATCACCGTCTCGCAATGCGGTGGTCGCGAAATCTTTATGTTCGACAAAGCTTTCATTGAGAGATACAGTGACATATTGCGGTGTTTCCACCTTTTCGGCTGCCACCAGTTTCTCTATGGTAATTCCTTCCTCATATTGTTTTTTCTCTCCGGCAATTGTGATTGTGATCATTACTTTTTCCTCCTGTTTTATTTTCCAGACTACTGTTCCACATATAATATCGCCTCTATCAGGCGAGTCATCTCCGCTTTTTTAATGGCACCGGTCGCCCGCGCCTTCTCCTGTCCGTCTCTGAGAAACAGGAATGTCGGGGGTGGACAAAACGTTATGCTGCTCGGTCAATTCCCTTGCGAAAGGGGCATTTACCTTTCCCACCAGAAGCCGGTCCCCATAGTCTTCCTCTATCTGTGCCAAAAGAGGCGATACCCGCTTACAGGGGACACAGGAATCAGAGTAAAATTCCAGTAGAACCGGCCCGTCATGCTATGTTATCTTTTCTTCATAATTATCTGTATTTATTTTTATTGCCATTCTTTCTCTTTCCCTTTCCCGTGCTGAAATCGCTATTTACTCATCGTCGACCTTTCGCACGATCAGGTCGAACGTCCCGTCCTGATTGTTGAACAGTTTCAGAACCTGATGTCCTTCCTCCTTGATGCTCCGCGGCACATTCTGTACGGGCTCGCCATCGTTCATATGAATCGAGAGAATCTGCCCCTCTTCAAGCTCTTCCAGAGCTACC
>JAJQDO010000052.1 GCA_021202175.1 Clostridiales bacterium
CTCCGCAGGTTTTCCTTCTTGATAAAGGTCATGGTCTGAACCGCATCTTTACCCAGTTCTTCCTTCTTGCGCTCTACTCTGTCCTCAAAGGGTGCGGTAATAAAAATGCTGATATACTCCAGACCGGCTTCCTTCAAAACATAGTCCGCACAATTCATGTCGATTACGCAGTTTCCCTTGGCAGCGGCCTGGAGAATCACGCTGTTTTTGGCCAGGAACTGTGTCCGTCCCGCTTCATAGGCCTCTCCGATTTCACCGAGCACATCCTCGCTGCTCTGTGCATAGAGCGCATCCTTCTCAGCGGGCATGTTCTCGAAAATTTCCCGGCTGGCGGCGCTCTCCAGCGCTTTCTGGTCGTAATAGGCATAACCCAGCTGTTTGGCCAGCAATTCGCCAATCTCATGTCCTCCGCTGCCACAGGACTTTCCAATACAAATAATCATAAAAAATTACCTCCTGTTCTTTAGTATAAAGTGTTATGTACCTCTAGAAAAATAATTGACTTTCGTTACGCTTTTTAGTATAATCGTTATGGACGAAAAAGCAACGTACAAAACCGGCGAAACAGTCAATTAACTGACTGTTTCCGGCCGATATGTTCCGAACTGGAGGGAGAACATGGAAAAGAAACTTGACCTGCGTGTACAGAAAACCTATAAGGCTCTGTTGAAGGCATTGTATGATTTACTGTGCGAAAAAAGCTTTGATGACATCACGGTTACCGAATTGTGCGACCGGGCGGAAACGCGTAAGGCAACTTTTTATAAACATTTCGGAGACAAACGAGAACTGCTTACCTTTATGATCAAAGAAATGCAGCGCACATCCAAGGAAGAAAATCAGCTTGTGTATGATGTGAGACAGCCCCAGAGCTATTATGTTGGTGTATTCCGCTATTTCCTGAACTTTCTGGATGAAAACGAGAAATTTACCCGTCAGATTTTGACCAGTAATGCAAGTCCTGTGGTAATTGATCTTTTGTCGGAACAGATGGAAGCAGACCTGCGAAGCCACATGAAAGAAGATATGGCGAGGGGGATAGAATTACCGGTAGAAGCAAATATGCTTGCAGTTAGTTATACGGGAGCAATGGTCTACTGTGGATGCTGGTGGATCTGCCAAAACAAGCCACTGGACAAAGAGATTGTTATCGCGCATTTTTCCAGATTGATTATGAAAATGTGAATGCCCTGAGATGACAGATGTTTATCCACTGAGCGTGAGAAAGTGCCAAAAAGAGATTCAAGTTGCCAGATGCCACAATTCTATACAATACAAAAACCGGGCAGGCATTACACAAATGTATGTATAAGTCTGCCCTTTGTGTATAGTAATGGCCTTATAGGACTTTATCTCTCGATTAGCTTGCGGACACCCATCACAGCGACCACGACGCCAAGCGCGAGCAGCAGCACGGCAAATACGAGCTGCAGGCAGTCACCGAAAAGGTTGGTCGATGTACCGCCAGACAAACTACTGGTCAGGGAGACGATTTTCATCGACAGCGCGGTAAAGGTGATGGCGATCATGCAGACCATCGGGAACCATAACATGAAGCCCTTGCGGTGCGTATGTTTTAAGAACACGGCACAGGCAACAAGCGAGAGGGCGCCAAGCAGCTGGTTGGCGGATCCAAACAGTGGCCAGATGTTAGCGTAGCCGACCTTAGCAAGGGCGTATGCCAGAACCAGGGTGATGGCAGTGGCAAAATATTTATTGGAGCAGACTTTGACGATAGGGGACAGATGTTCCATATCCGTATCGGAGTCAAAGAAGAATTCCTGGAAGGAAAGCCGACCGATGCGGGCGACGGAGTCCAGGGATGTCAGGGCAAAGGCGGAGATCGCCAGCAAAATCAATGTGGACGAGGAACTTTCCGGGATGCCGAGTTTAGTCAAAAAGACGGCAATCGCCGAGGCAAATATCTGCGCGGGAGTGCCATCCGGCAAGGTGCTCCCCGTAGCCAGGAAACCGACCGTAATCAGGGCGATGATGGCCAGCATGACTTCCATCAACATGGCGCCGAAGGATACCGGAAGCATGTCCCGTTCATTTTTGATCTGCTTGCTGGAAGTGCCGGATGAGATCAGGGCATGGAAGCCGGAGATGGCGCCGCAGGCGATGGTGACGAACAGGGTCGGAAAGAGCATGGAACCGTCCGCGTTAAATGAGGTAAATACCGGGAGGTTCATCTCCGGGTTATAGACGATGATGCCGACTACGGAGGCGATGATCATGACGATCAGCAGATAACTGTTGAGATAATCACGCGGCTGCAGCAACGCCCAGGCCGGTACGACCGAAGCGATAAAGATGTAAAGGAAGACGAACAAGTGCCAGAAACCCGTCGCCTGATAAATCGGCAGCTGCAGGCCGACGGCAATGCATAGAATCAGCAAAGCGATGGCGATGACCGTGTTGACAGTGGATGAGCAGCGGGTGTAGCGCAGGAAAAATCCCAGTCCGACTGCGACGAGGATAAACAGGATGCTTGTCGTGGCGACAGCGGCATTCGCCTGAATCATAGAGCCATCGGTCCCATAGCCGTTGAATGTCTCTGCGACGATGTCCACAAAGGCAGCCACAACCAGGATGGAAAACAGCCAGCAAAATGCCAGAAACAGCTTTTTGCCAAGCTTTCCCACATAAAGTTCGATGATGACGCCAATAGTATGTCCTCCATTTTTGATTGATGCATACATAGCGGAAAAATCCTGCACAGCGCCAAAAAATACGCCGCCAAGCAGGCACCACAGCAGCACCGGCAGCCACCCGAAAACAGCTGCCTGAATCGGCCCGTTGATGGCTGCGGCTCCCGCGATGGAAGCAAACTGGTGTCCGAAGACGACGCCTCGTTCCGCCGGTACATAATCTACCCCGTCTTCCAGAGCATAAGCCGGGGTTTTGGCCTCCTGGTCAATCCCCCACGTTTTTTCTAACCATCTGCCATATAGCAGATATGCCGCGACCAGGACAACGATCGCGATCAGCATGATTGTTAATCCATTCATAAATATCCTCCATTCCGGGGTTTGACCCCCATAGCCAAATACGAAAAGCACACCAAATATGATTTAGATGCTTTTTACGATACATTAATATTTTCTATCAATAAAAAGAAATCGTAATACACTGTTAGAGTATACCTTCGTATGAAAAGAAGTCAATCGTATTTTTGCAGGAATTTTTCCGGTTTTACATAGGATTATTAAATGGAAGATGCGGTTGACTTTTATTTTTTTTGCCAGTCATAAAACAAATATATTTTGGCTTGATGAAAAATCAGCAGTTAATCATGTGACAGCTATGGCATATATGGGTAGAAATCAGGCGAAAATGTTAAAAAAGGGTTAAAGAATAAAATCTATAGTGCGTGGTTTATAATTTAGTCGGTAAATTTTTTGCATAATTTTGCACAAATAGAGGATTATTTTGGCAATTTCTTTATGCTTATTTTATAAAATAAACCTGTAAATCTCTCTTTAATTTCAAGAAGAAGTTTGTTACAATAATAACACAGAATAATAACAAAGAATATGGTTAGGATTTCAAGAATGTATGATCAAGAATATATTAACAAGAATATCCTAATATGAAGTAATCCCTATCAAGTAGCCATTGCAGGATGAATACGGCATCCTGTGACAGCTTTTATTTCCTATGAAAAGAAAGGAGTGTTTTTGTTATGGCAAATATTATCATCAGCCCTTCCAAATACGTGCAGGGTCCGGGAGAGTTATCGAATGTGGCGGAATATGCGGTGAAGTTAGGGAAAAAACCATTTGTCCTGATTAGCAGGTCCGGTATCAAACGTGTCGGTGGAACGATAGAAGACAGCTTTAAGGATACGGAATGTGTCCTGACTTTTGAGGAATTTAACGGGGAGTGTTCCCGGAAAGAGATTGACCGTCTGGTAGCAATCGTAAAAGAAAAAGGCTGTGACCTCGTGCTTGGCGTTGGCGGCGGGAAAATTTTTGATACGGCGAAGGCAGTAGCATATTATACGGAACAACCGGTTATTATATGCCCGACAATCGCGGCAACAGATGCTCCTTGTTCCGCATTGACTGTTGTTTATACGGATGATGGTGTGTTTGAGGAGTACTTGTGGCTACCATCGAATCCGAACGTTGTTCTCGTGGACACCGAGGTTATCGCCAAGGCGCCGGCGAGGTTGTTGGTTTCCGGTATGGGAGATGCTCTGGCAACCTATTTTGAAGCGAAGGCCTGCCAGGATACCAATGCGACAAGCTGCGCGGGAGGTAAGATTACAGTGGCTGCCATCACTTTGGCCAGAGCCTGCTATGATACGTTGATTGCGGAGGGCGTGAAGGCGAAGCTGGCGGTAGAGCAGAACGTGTGCACCCCTGCTGTTGAGAAAATTATTGAGGCCAATACGCTGTTGTCCGGTATCGGATTTGAGAGCGGCGGACTGGCTGGCGCTCATGCGATTCACAATGGTCTGACCTGCATCAAAGAATGTCACCACCTGTATCATGGAGAAAAAGTGGCCTTTGGAACTTTGACCCAGTTGGTTTTGGAAAATGCGGACGAAGATCTGCTGGATGAAGTGGTTACCTTCTGCATGGACGTTGGACTGCCGACCACATTTGCGGATCTGGGTATTGAAAATCCAGATAAGGATGCCTTAATGGAAGCAGCGACCCTGGCTGCGGCACCGACAGACACTCTGGGCAATGAACCAGTGGAGATTACTCCGGAAAAGGTATATGCTGCCATGGTAGCGGCAGATGCGATAGGGAGATATTATAAGGGACTGTGAGAATGAATACGCCACCGGCTATGCCGGTGGCGTTAATTGGTGTTATGTTTCAAATATTTAATTCTTTAAGAAGACGATTCAGATATTCTCTGTCGGCCATGCATTTATCAAAATCGTCCTCTCGATGTTCCTTGATCAGGTGATTATATAGTATATTAATACGGTCTAAACCCTGCTGAATACCTTCCTGTATGCCCTGCTGAATACCTTCCTGGATACCTTCTTGGATACCTAGCCGTTTTCCTTTATCGATTAAACTCTGTGCAACCTCACACATACTTATCTCTCCCTTCTTCTGTTTAGAAAAATCCAGATTTTGATAAATGTCATCTTTTGTCATCACTGACAGCAGCTTCATCACCTCATCCACATGTTTGATTACCTGTGTGTCCTCCGCATCCAGGCCAAGGCCCTTCCTTTTCCTCACAAAAAACTTTGCCACAATCTTAAAGTCGCTTTCGAAATATTCAATCTCTTTGTCTGTCAGCCACGCGATATTGAATACATGGATCTTATAGTCATTTACATAATCTTCAAGACCCTTGGGGATATGCAGGAGTTCCTTGATGGAACATGGCTGGTTCCACTTTTTATCTGTTCCAAAATACAGTACGATGGTCACTACCGGAGCAATCATCTTCTCCTCCGTTTCCTTCTCCATCGAATCTGTTTCCGTCTTTTCGACGTCAGTATCTTTCTCTTTATTCTTATCATTAAGCAACTGCTACCGATAGGCTGCCCCGTCGTACCCGATGACGCGGAAGGGCATATACCGATCGACGGTGGACTGATTCTCTATCCCATAGAGGACAAAGTTCACGTTATCTTTCTTCCAGTACTTTGCAATGTCGCGTTCCTGCTCATGCAGTTTACTGTCATCTGCTTTATATTGCGAATGAACTGCCAATGCAATCAGTTCATCTGGTGCTACTCTTTTGTTCCCTTTGAATACGCTTCCATTAACGACGTCTGAGAAGACATCCGGAAATTCTTCCAAAATTTTTTCTGTAAGATCTTTTTCTCCCATAGTGTTCAACCTCCCCTTCATAGATTATGAAGAATACTTTGAATACATAAAAAAAGTTCTTCTCACGTAGTATAGCACAGTTGTTTGGATAAATCTACATAAATTTTCAAAAAATAATAAATAATATATATATTCCCCTTGAATTACAAAAAATAACATATTTGATTTTGGATTATTGGTTACTGATTCATGGGGTATAGAGTGGTGAATGTGATTATCTCTTTTTTTCTATACGGACTTTTTTTGTAATTCGTTTGTTTTAGTCCGTACGTTTCTTCCTTCTGTACGGACGGATTCTGTGATTCTGCTGTTTTGGTCCGTATGTTTCTCTCTTCTGTACGGACGGATTCTGTGATTCTGCTGTTTTGGTCCGTATGTTTCTCTCT
>JAJQDO010000208.1 GCA_021202175.1 Clostridiales bacterium
CGAGATAACCGTTATCCGGGATATAGCATCCGAGATCGTCGTGCAATTCCTGATAAATGTTCATCAACGATGGCGGAATGTCCACATCCGGTTTCACGGAAAAGCAGAGTCCATGTGCCTGGCCGTTATTATGGTAGGGATCCTGTCCAAGAATGACTACTTTAACATCTTTCAGTGGCGTAAGATGAAATGCATTAAAAATGTCATCCGCCGGAGGGAATATTTCCCGTTCCCGGTACTCCTGGTTCACCTTGATAAATAATTCTTTATAATATGGTTTTCTGTACTCTCCCTTCAAAGCTTCCGCCCAGTCATTATGAATCGCTGCCATCGCGTCATTGCCTCTCTTTCGTAAACTCACTCGCATGCTTTTGCAATCCCCATTCTTAAAAACAGGAACACAAGCATTACATTCTCGGCCTCTTTTGTTTCCTGCATCTTATTATAGTGATGAAACAGGCGATTGACAAGCAGGAATCGAAAAGCGATCAAGATAACAGGAAAAAAACTGGCGCATCGCTCGTTTGCCCTCTCAAGACAAACGAACGATGCGCCAGAAATGTTCATATCCTCCATGTATGTTTCTCACTCTCACCCGGACCAAATTTTAATTTGTCATACTCCGCCTTCGCCAACTCCCATGGCAGGACGTCAACCGGCTCTTTCAAGTGTTCTATAATCTCTGCGATGCCTTCTCCCATGTAGGCGCTCGTGTAAAAAATCTTCTTACAACCGGCCAATCGCAGCCATTCCGCAGCCTGTTCGGGCTCCGCAGCCCAATGATCGATCTTCGTCACCACGCCGACCACCTCCCGGTTGCTGACAGATACGAGGTTTGGCGGATACAGAGAAAACGGTTCGATGGAACTCATCAGAAGACCGATGACATCCGCCTCACAACCATAAACTGCCAAGGCAGAGGACAGTTCCTTCGTCTCCGCGTACTCACCCGGCGTGTCGATGATCACGTCAAAATGATTCACGTACTGCGTCTTATGGTATGTAATTTTCTCACCTTTCATCGCCTGCATGATCGTCGTCTTGCCGGACTCCCTGTGGCCGACGAACATAATCTTGCGCATATAGCCTCACCCTACTTTTTCGTAACTGGACAGGTAGCATATCCCAAATCATTCTGGAAGTAATGAATCACAGCCCTCACGGCAGATTCCACAGCGGAAATACGTCCTGTCAAGATCAATGTGCCACTGAAACGATCCACAAACCCTAAATATACATCGCCGCTCTTGATAGCGATATCAGCGCCGATGACAGCGGACTCACTCGGCGTTACGGTGATGATTCCGATCGCCGAACGCTCAAAGTCGATATCCGGATTCAGACCGAGTTTTCGATACACGATAGGTTTCGGACTTGTCACAACGTGCGCCAATGTAATCTGTCTGCCGGGTACCGTTTCCTGAATGATTCGAAGTCTGCCTTCTGTATCCTTTGGTATCAAATCTCTAATATCCATCTGTCCCGCTCCTTTATCCTGTAATTATTATAGTCGTAATATTATGATTTCACCGTTAAAAGCATGATACTGCAAATCTCGAAGTCATAAATACAAATAGAAGCATTCGATTTATAACCTTTTTGTGCTTTGTATCATATTGTTAGAACTAATTATAGCACATGAAAATTTTTTAATCCATGAAATAATTGGACGATTCCTGCATTTCTTTGGTTCTTTCTTGCTATTTCTCACAAAAAAGAGTACACTGTTAACAACAAAAAACATCAAATTGCCCTATATGATCCTTATATGAGCCTCTAACCTGGCACATGGATGTGATTGAAATCGCAAACGATCAGTAATAGTGACGGGCAATGACCAGGCAACATAACACGCCAACATGGAATGAAAATAATCAGAAAGGAACCCCATCATGCAAAAAACACCTTTTACAAATGAATCCTCGATTTCCTTTGAAATCTTTCCTCCCAAGAAATGGGAAAGCTTCCCGAATCTCTACGAGACGCTGGACGCATTGAAACAATTGCATCCGTCTTTCATCAGCTGTACTTATGGAGCTGGCGGCAGCAACAGCAAAAAGACAACCGAGATCGTCTCCTACATCCAAAACAAACTGGAGATTGAAGGAATCGCTCACCTCACCTGTGCCGCTTTGACGAAAGAGATCTTTTACTCTACGATACGCACTTTTCAGGAGATGGGGATTCACAACGTCCTGGCGCTGCGCGGAGACAAACCGATCGATATGACAGAAGAGGCGTTCCGGAATCGTACTTATAAACATCCATCCGAGTTGATTCCCGCTCTGAAGGATGCCGGGTTCACCGTAGCCGCTGCCTGCTACCCAGAAAAGCATTACGAGGCTCCTTCCCTGGAAGAAGATATTCATTTTCTTAAATACAAGATGGAACAGGGCGCGGATTTCTTTATCAGCCAGTTATTTTTTGATAACGAGATCTTCTATCGCTTCATGGACAGGGCAGACAAGGAAGGGATTCATGTCCCGATAGAGGCGGGCATTATGCCTATCACCAGCGGAAAAATGGTCGGGACGACCATCAACCTGTCCGGCGCCAGCATTCCAAAGAAAATGTCTGACCTGATCGCCAATTACCAGGATCATCCGGATGATATGAGGAAGGCCGGGATTGAATATGCCGCTGAACAGATTCGGGAGCTTCGCGAACATGGGGTAAAGAACATTCATATTTATACGATGAACAATGCGGCAACGGCTCAGTCCATCTGCTCGTTGTTATGAAAGATTGATTAGAATGTCAAAAATACCATTTAAAATTTAAAAAAGAAACGAGCCACGCAGCAAGTGCGTGGCTCAATATTTAACCTATACCATTCCTTAAAATACTATTCTTTAAAAATAATAGCATGTATTATAATCTATACCGTTCGTATTAATGCATATGTATTATATTATAATCTGTCGCTTAAAAACTTATCATTCTACTGTTACACTCTTCGCCAGATTCCTTGGCTTATCCACGTCCAGTCCCCTCGCAACACTTACATAGTATCCCATCAACTGCAAAGGTATGATTGCCACGCTTGTCGTAAAATGCGGGTCAGTTTTCGGTGTATACACCACAAAGTCTACCATATCTTCTAGATAATAATTACCGTTCTCTGTTACGCCCATAAGATAAGCGCCACGGCTTTTTACTTCCTGCATATTACTTAGCGTCTTTTCTGCAAGATGGCTCTGTGTCAGCAAACCGACAACCAACGTCCCTTCCTCGATCAGACTGATGGTTCCGTGTTTCAATTCCCCAGCCGCATAAGCCTCGGAATGCACATAGCTGACTTCCTTCATCTTGAGGCTGCCCTCCTGACAGATCGCATAGTCAAGTCCTCTTCCGATGAAGAAGATATCCTTTGCAGATGAAAACTTGTTGGCAAACCATTGAATGCGCTCTTTGTCATACAATACATCCGCAATCTTTTCCGGCAACTGTATCATCTCTGCCAACATGCTCTTGTATGTAGCTTCATCCATCTCCCCACGAACGTTCGCCATATACATGGATAGCAGATATATGCAGATGAGCTGCGTGCTGTATGCCTTTGTCGTGGCTACGGCGATCTCCGGCCCCGCCATGGTATACATGACGTAGTCTGCCTCTCTCGCGATACTGGATCCCACGACATTGACGATTGCCAGTGTTTTTACCCCTCTCTCCTTTGTCAGGCGAAGTGCCGCAAGACTGTCTGCGGTCTCACCCGACTGTGAAATGATAACGACCAATGTATCTTCGGAGAGCTTCGGATTACGATACCTGTACTCCGATGCCAGATCTACCTCTACCAGGATATCCGTAAGATCTTCCATGACATATTTCGCCGTGAGTCCCACATGATAAGCGGAACCGCAGGCCACCACAATAACTCTGCGGAAAGATTTCAGCTGCTCCTCGGTCATGCCGAGCGTGCTAAGATCAATCGCGCCGTCCTTTACATAATTGTTGATGGTGTCTCTGACCACATTCGGCTGTTCCTGGATCTCTTTCATCATGAAATGCTCATAGCCACCCTTCTCAGCAGCTTCTGCATCCCACTTGATCGTGACCATCTCTTTCTCTATCTCGTCTTTCTCGATGTTATAGAACTTAACGGAACTTTCCGTGAGCTCTGCCATCTCCAGATTGCCGAGATAATATACATTTCTGGTATAAGAAAGAATCGCCGGTACATCCGATGCGATAAACGCGCCTTCCTCATTCTGTCCTACGATAAGCGGACTATCCTTTCTGGCCGCATAGATGACACCCGGTCTGTCCTTGAACATGATTCCCAGCGCGTAGGAACCACGAACGCGGAGCAACGCGCTGGATATGCCTTCCAGCGGGCTGTGGTTTGTTTTATTATAATAGTAATCGATCAGCTTCGTTACGACTTCCGTATCAGTCTCTGAATAAAAGCTGTACCCCTTCTGAACTAAATGCTCTTTCAGCTCCTGATAATTCTCAATAATACCATTGTGAACAACGACAACTGTTTTGTCATCACTGTAATGCGGATGGGCATTTGTCTTCGATGGCACGCCATGGGTTGCCCAACGGGTGTGGCCGATACCACACCCCCCAGGCATGCCATTACCGCTGTCCGTCTTTTCAATGAGATTCTTCAGTCTGCCTTTCGTCTTCGCAATCTCAATATTGTTTGTATTTTCGTTAAAGATAGCCATCCCGGCCGAATCATATCCCCTGTACTCCAGCCTGGATAATCCATTCAGTATGATCGGCGCTGCTGCCTCTTGTCCCGTATATCCAACGATTCCACACATATGCCTGCACTCCTTTTCAAAACCATGATTACCGTCCCGATAGCACTATCATAAATATGGCAAATGTCTTTATAATATTCCATATATCCTTGCAGGATTATCTTCCATAATTATAACATTTCTATCAATTTCCTATTCCGCCACCTTTTATCAGTAACAGAAAACAATGAAAACATATTTTTCAAACGAATCTCTCATTCCGCCATCTTCCTGTTTGTTGACAGAACAAACAGCGATAAAAATATTTTTCACGCTAATCCTTTTACAAGTGAGCCGTTATATTTCCATCAGCAAATTGATGAAAATGTAACAATTTAACATAGTAGAGTGTAACACGGTGGATAGAAAAAGGCAAGTTCAAAAAAACGCCGCTTTACTTTTCCAAAAACGTAAATTCGTCAGCTAAGTTTATTATATTCTGCAACAATAGCATCCAGCAGGCTGTCATCGGTCAGTCCGGTCACTTCTTTCGCCGCCTCACGAACACCCTTCGCCGCAATCTTTTCCTGAAGTTCTACGCTCTGTTTGTCTTGTGGATTATCATAATGCAATGCCGCGCCAATGCCGATCAGCAAATGATCTACCGGAAGTCCAAAACCAACTGCCGTCGTCAACGGACTGATCAGTCGATCGGTAGGACTCAACTTACGCAGTGGTTCACGACCTACACGCGTCACATCGTCCTGCAGATATGGATTTTTGAAACGTCCGATAATCTTTTTGATGTAAGCGGCATGTTTTTCCGGATCAAATCCATGTTTTTGAATGAGTCCATCTCCGCTTTCTTTCATAGCAGCCGACACAATACTATAGACTTCCTCATCCTGAATAGCAGCGTCGATGGTTGGAAAACCACGAAGCTTGCCAAGATAAGAGGTGATACAATGGCCGGTATTCAATGTGAATAACTTACGCTCGATATATGCCATCAGATCGTCTACCAGCGTCATACCAGTGATCTCAGGAATCTCCCCTTTAAAACCTGAGCGTTCTACATCCCATTCATAGTAGGTTTCTACCACGACGTCGATGAAGTTTTCACTCTTTACCGGAGGAACGATTCTGTCTACAGCACAATCCGGGAATCCCACATACTCGTCAGCGAATGCTTTGCCCTCATCGCTGAGGTTCTCATATACTGCTTTCTTTAACTGAGAAGTTCCACGAATCGCGTTCTCACAAGCGATAATATTCATCGGAGTCTTGTTTCCGTCAGCCAGACGTTTTTCGATAGCCTGGGCAATCGTCGGAGCGATACGTGGCAGTACCACCAGCCCAACAGCGGTTGTCACGATATCTGCATCAGAGATTTCTGCAACAGCTTCCGGCTTCGTGGAATTGACCCCTCGAATATTCTCGATTTTCTGGTCTTCACATTCTATGTCCATAACATGAACGGTATTGGTTCGATGCTCATT
>JAJQDO010000174.1:0-3749 GCA_021202175.1 Clostridiales bacterium
AGGTTACATGAAGATGATTATGAAGAAGATTATGAGGAATTTTTTGCATCGATAGCGGCTGCAAAAGAAGATATTGCTGCAAAAGAACATGAAATTGATTTATTAAACTTGAAAAAGAAATGTCCGGAGTGCGGTGCGGAGATGACAGGGATGGATGATAAATGTCCAAATTGTGGAGCATCTGCTGCTTACGATACTGAGTTGAAGGAAGAAGAAGCTGTGGATTCAGATGATGATGCGGAAGAATCTGATTTTTTGGATGCCGATTTCGATGAGGTCTCTGATGAATAATCGTTGGAATGAATATCATATATCAGACGAGTGAGGCTTCTCGTGGTATGCAGTGGCATATAAAAGTATTGATGATAAAGAGTATCTGATATATGAGCGAGAACTCATGTCAATAAGACTAGTGATATATAAAAGCATTCGGGCATTTTGCCTGAGTGCTTTTTATCTTATGAGACCTTTTAACGACATAGTATCTTCACCTGTTTTTTACTGAAGGGATTGTCTTTTTCTTTTCCTTGAAAATATTCAGGAATTATCCTATAATGATTTTTGCTAACTATAAAAATAAACGACATAAGGGTGCGAAAGAATGACCATCAATCAGAATGATACTGATTTCAATCAGAAAGAGAACGATATGAACCAGAAAGGTATTAATTTAAACCAAAATGGCATTGATATAAATGAACATGTACCAAAGCGAGAACCGCAGCGTCAGAGATATTTTATGTCCCGCTGCAAAGAACTGGTGCAGGCGAAGGAGCGGGAATTGGGAAGGAAGCTGACCTTTCACGATCAGACCTTTGGCTGCCAGATGAACTTTAAGGATTCGGAGAAATTAAACGGCATTCTGGAAGAGATCGGTTATGTTCCGATTGACAGTGAGGATGCGGATTTTGTATATTATAATACCTGCACGGTCCGGGAGAATGCGAATATTCGAGTGTATGGACGTTTGGGGACACTGAAGACATACAAGAAGAAGAATCCTCAGATGATCATCGCCATGTGCGGCTGCATGATGCAGGAAGAGGAAGAAGTGCAAAAGGTAAAGGATGTCTATCAATTTGTAGATATTGTTTTCGGAACCCATAATATTTTCAAACTGGCGGAATTGCTCTATGAATGTTTGACTTCCAGAGCGAGGATATTTGATGTTTGGGAGAAAACCGATCTGATTATAGAAGATCTGCCCAGTGACAGGAAACTGCGATTTAAGGCAGGGGTCAATATCATGTTTGGCTGCAATAATTTTTGCAGCTATTGTATTGTTCCCTACGTGAGGGGCAGAGAAAGGAGCCGCAAGCCGGAGGATATCGTGGCAGAAGTTGAGCGGCTGGCTCGAGAAGGCGTCGTGGAGGTGATGCTTCTCGGACAGAATGTCAATTCCTACGGAAAGAATCTGGAACATCCTGTGTCTTTTGCACAGCTTTTGCAAATGGTAGAAAAGGTAGAAGGCATCGAGAGGATTCGTTTTATGACATCACATCCCAAGGACCTGTCTGATGAGCTGATCGAGGTTATGGCTGCTTCGAAGAAGATCTGCCGCCATCTTCATTTGCCGGTACAGTCGGGAAGCACGCACCTTTTGAAATTGATGAATCGCCACTATACGAAAGAACAGTATCTTGAATTGGTGCAGAAATTAAGAGAGGCCATGCCGGATCTTTCCCTGACGACAGACATCATTGTGGGATTTCCGGGAGAGACTGAGGAAGATTTTCAGGAGACTTTGGATATCGTACGAAAGGCTGAATACGACAGTGCGTTCACTTTCCTTTATTCCAAACGTTCCGGGACGCCGGCGGCTAAGATGGAAGGGCAGGTGCCGGATGCCGTGGCCTATGAACGTTTTGGCCGCCTTTTAAAGGTTGTGGGGGAGACGGCCAGAGAGAGGAATGCGAGGCTGCTTGGAAAAACAGAGTTGGTGTTGGCCGAGGAGATTGATGAAAAAGATGCATCCATGATAACGGGAAGGTTGTCGAATAACAATGTGGTTCATTTTAAAGCGGATACCTCGGTGATTGGAAAGATTGTTCCCGTTGTGCTGGAGGAAGCGAAGGGATTTTATTATATCGGGAGGTTAAGTGATGGCTAAACTGACCCCGATGATGGAACAATATTTTGAGATAAAGAATAAATATAAAGACTGCATCCTGTTTTACAGGCTGGGGGATTTCTATGAGATGTTCTACGAGGATGCGTTGACAGCCTCGAAAGAACTGGAAATCACACTGACAGGAAAAAACTGTGGGCAGGAGGAGAGGGCGCCTATGTGCGGCGTTTCCTTCCATTCCTATGAGCCGTATCTTACCAAGCTGGTGGAACGCGGTTACCGGGTAGCCATCTGCGAACAGGTGGAAGATCCGAAAGCGGCAAAAGGTATCGTGAAACGGGATGTGATTCGGGTAGTGACACCCGGAACAAACACGCTGGCACAGAGCCTGGATGAGTCCAGGAATAATTATATCATGAGTGTGTTCTGTGAAAATGAAGCCTTTGGTATCGGTGTGTGCGATCTGTCAACGGGAGAGTTTCGGACGACACAGGTGGAACATCAGGATGAACTCCTCGATGAAATCATAAAATATGAACCTGCGGAGATTATCTGCAACGATGCTTTCTGTATCTGTGGCGTGGATTTTGACTATATTAAGGATAAAACAGGAGCTGTTGTGACTCCGGTAGACAGCTATTATTTTGAGGTGGATCACTGTGAGTCGCTGATCAAAGAACAGTATCATCTGATGAATCTGGACGGAATCGGACTGGGTGACTATCCCTTTGGAGTGATTGCCAGCGGCGGATTGCTGCAGTATCTTCATGAGACGCAGAAGACTTCCTTATCGCATCTGATGGAACTGATGCCCTATTCGACGCAGAACTATATGGTGCTGGATAGTTCTACCAGGAGGAATCTGGAGCTTTGCGAGACCTTGCGGGAAAAAAAGAAAAAGGGAAGTCTTTTATGGGTTCTCGACAAGACCAGGACGGCGATGGGAGCCAGGATGCTTCGTAATATGGTAGAACAGCCGTTGATCAAGAAAGGTGAGATTACCGACAGGCTGGACGCGGTCGAAATGTTAAAAGAAAATGTGATGGCCAGGGAGGAATTGCGTGAATACATGAACTCCATCTATGACCTGGAACGCCTCACTATGAAGATCAGCTATCGTTCGGCCAACCCAAGGGATTTGATATCATTTAAGACATCGATTCAGTATCTTCCATATATGAAAGATATCCTGGCACAGTTCAGCAAGGGATTATTAGCTCATATGGCGGAGGATTTGGATTCCCTGGAAGATTTGTTCGAATTGTTAGATGCTTCTATCGAAGAGGACCCGCCGATTCCGATCAAGGAAGGCGGTATATTAAAATCGGGATATCATGAAGAGGTCGATCATCTGAAAAAGGCGAAAACAGAAGGAAAAACCTGGCTGGCTGAGCTGGAAGAGAGAGAACGGGAAAAGACGGGGATAAAGAATCTTCGCGTTCGATATAATAAGGTGTTTGACTATTATATCGAGGTGACCAATTCCTATAAGAATCTGGTGCCGGACTATTATATCCGCAGGCAGACCCTGGCCAACGCAGAGCGCTATACGACCGAGGAGCTGTTGGAACTGGCGCGGACGATTCTTGGTGCAGAGGATAAACTCTGTGCTCTGGAATATGTAGTGTATGTAGAGATTCGCGAAAAGCTGGCCGCGCAGATGGATCGGATTCAAAAGACG
>JAJQDO010000174.1:3759-6138 GCA_021202175.1 Clostridiales bacterium
ATGCCTTTGCCTCTCTGGCAGTTGTGGCGGACCAAACTGGGCACGGGCCGCCAACCTTAAATAAAAAAGGGGTGATCAATATCAAGGATGGTCGACATCCTGTGGTGGAAAAGATGATGCAGGGAGAGCTTTTTGTGGCGAATGATACATTTCTTGATCACAAAAAGAACCGCGTCAATGTGATTACAGGCCCGAATATGGCCGGAAAATCAACTTATATGCACCAGACCGCTCTCATCGTTCTCATGGCTCAGATCGGTTCTTTTGTTCCCGCGAAATCAGCAAGCATCGGGCTGGTTGATCGAATCTTCACCAGAGTGGGAGCGTCCGATGATCTGGCTTCCGGGCAGAGTACCTTTATGGTGGAAATGAACGAGGTGGCGAATATCCTTCGCCATGCCACAAAAGACAGCCTGATTATTCTTGATGAGATCGGACGGGGAACCAGCACGTTTGACGGGCTGTCCATCGCCTGGGCGGTGGTGGAATATATTGCGGAAAGTGAACTGGCAGGGGCGAAAACATTGTTTGCTACTCATTACCATGAACTTACCGAATTGGAAGGGAAACTGCCCGGTGTTCATAATTATTGTATCGCTGTCCAGGAGAAAGGAGATTCCATCATATTCCTGCGCAAGATCATCCAGGGCAGTGCCGATCGCAGCTACGGTATCCAGGTGGCAAAGCTTGCCGGCGTGCCGGATGTAGTTATCGAGAGGGCCAAAGAGATCGCGGGCGAAGTGGAACGCTCGGATATCGGCGACAACGCATAAAATATCGGCAAGAAAAAAAGCGAAGACGATCCGGTTCAGCTGACATTATTTGATACCATGGGAATCGTGCCGGTGGAGATAAAGGACAGTCCGGTCGAGGTGGAATTAAAAAAGGCGGACCTGGCGAATATGACGCCGATTCAGGCGTTGAATTTTCTGTATGATCTGCAGGCGAAATGCAGATAGGAAAAATCCAAAGAGAACCAATGCGTTTGAAATGAAACTTTGCTGGGGAATATACCAATGTGTTAGAATGAAAAAATCTAAAGAGAATCATTGCGTTACCGGGAGGAAAGAATATGGCGATCATAAATGTCCTGGATCAAAACACGATCAATCAGATAGCTGCTGGTGAGGTGGTGGAACGACCGGCGTCCATTGTGAAAGAATTAGTGGAAAATGCGGTGGATGCTGTCTCCACAGCAATCACGATTGAGATAAAGAATGGCGGCATTGATTTTATCCGCATCACGGATAATGGCTGCGGCATAGAGAGAGAACAGGTAAGAAATGCATTTCTGCGCCATGCTACCAGTAAGATTACTTCGGCGAAGGATCTGGAGACCGTGGGTTCTCTGGGCTTTCGGGGCGAGGCGCTTTCCAGCATCTGTGCAGTGTCCAAGGTGGAACTCATTACCAAGACGGATGAGGGGATATCTGGCGTCCGCTATGTGATCGAAGGGGGCGAGGAAGTATCCTTTGAGGAGATCGGCTGCCCGGAAGGGACCACATTTGTTGTCCGGAATCTGTTTTATAATACACCGGCCAGACGGAAGTTTTTGAAATCGGCCATGACGGAAGCCGGCTATGTGGAAGCCTTTGTAGAGCGCCTTGCTCTCAGTCATCCTGATATCTCCTTTAAATTTATCTGTGATAATAAAAATAAGATATCGACGCCCGGAAACGGAAGATTGAAAGACGTGATCTATCATGTCTTTGGCAGGGATATCGCCATGAATCTTCTGGAAATACAGTACAGCGGAAATGGCATTGACATAGATGGATATGTTGGAAAACCGGTGATTTCCCGTGGAAATTGGAATTATGAAAACTATTTTGTCAATGGAAGATATCTGAAAAATAATATTATCAGTAAGGGGATCGAGGATGGATATAAGGGACACGCCATGGTGCATAAATTCCCTTTTACCGCTCTGATGATTCACATGGATGCTCATTCCTTTGATGTCAATGTACATCCGGCGAAGATGGAGATGCGGTTTAAGAACGGGGAGGAACTTTACTCGGCAGTTGTCAGTGCGGTCAGAGAAAGCTTTGTGAAGAAGGAATTGATTCCCAAAGTATCTTTGGATAAAAAGTCTTCTTCTGGCAGAACACGGAACAAACCGGATACACCGGAGCCTTTTGAAAAAAAGCGAAAAGAGATTGAAGATCATTTTTCCAACTTATCAAAAGAACGGATTGAAGAAATTGAATATCGAAAAAGGATGGATGACCGGCAGTCGCAATCTGGACAGAAGGATGTTGAAGGGTCAGAAGATAAACCAGGAGGAAAAGCGGGAGAACGGACTTCCCGTACGATGGAAGAACGAATCGCCGGTTTAAACGCAGACATAGATGATCAGAAACGGGAGATGGATAAAGC
>JAJQDO010000050.1 GCA_021202175.1 Clostridiales bacterium
GATTTGCAGCGAGGGTATGATGAAAAATATGGCAAAATAGAAGAGATTGAGATTAAGATAGATGATATTCAAAGTCAGATTCGGAGCATCCGGCAGGAGAAAATCTCCGGTGATAATATCTATCAGCTTCTTCTGGCATTTGATGAGGTCTACGGCGAAGCCTCCGAGGTAGAGCGAAAAGAATTCATGCGGGCTTTCATTGAGAGGATAGAGATTTACCCGGAAAAGCGAGAAGATGGCTGCTGGATAAAGAAGATTGTATTCAACTTCCCCATTCCTGTGAACGGGGAGGATGTGAAAGAATTACCCTTGGAATTTCAACCAACAGTCGAAACATGCGTTCTCTTAACGAAATCAAGCGTAGCGTAGATTGAGTTTAGAGACGCAGTTTGCAGAGCAGACGGTTGTCCTTTTAAGTAGGGAAAAGATTGACGGATACGTCGACATCAAATTAGACGTTGAGAAGCTTGAAACAAGACAGGTAGTGTGTCATACGAGGAGATAAAATCTTATATTTTTGGGAAGTACGGACTTAAAGTTGTGGTATGGTAGATAGAATTCACGAAGATTTAGAGATAGATTTCGGTCAGATTGATGTTTAAGACGGAAGTAATTGGGATGGGATGCGTTATAAAAAACACCCGAGATAAGGAGTGACCGCTCAAGATACCGGAAGTTTTTGGTTCTAACCAGAGAAAAAGAATATCGAATCTGAGAATAAGGCAAGATGAAAAGTAGAAAAATTATATACTATCAGTAAAGCAAGATGAATTTGTAGAATGACGGAAATGGAAAATTCATGATAAGCTTTGGTTGATGTGATTTGATGTTCAAAAAACTGTCGCAGGCATGTTTGTTGTATGAATGGAAACATGATACAATGTTCTTGCTTTGCGACAGTTTTTTTGCGTAATGATTTTTGTTGATCATTTCTTTGGTTCATTATATTTTGATTGTATTAAAAAGGAGAGAAACTATGCACGGAACAGGAACACTTATTAATATCGGACTGATTATTGGAGGTGGGGTCATCGGCCTGCTGTTTGGGACGAGAATCAGCAGGAGATATCAGGAAAGTCTGATGATGGCCACGGGAATTGCGGTGTTATTTATCGGTATTTTGGGCACAATGGAACAGATGATACAGATAGAGGATGGGAAGTTGTCCTCTCAGGGAACGATGATGATGACGATTTCCCTGGCGGCGGGGGCAGTGATCGGGGAATTTTTTAATATCGACGGACATATGGTGCGGTTTGGCGAATGGCTGAAACGTAGAACCGGCAATGCCTCGGACAAGCTGTTTGTAAATGGATTCGTGACGGCAACCCTGACGGTCTGTGTTGGTGCGATGGCAATCATCGGATCGATTCAGGATGGCACGGTAGGGGACCCGACGATTTTGATCGCAAAGGGGATTCTGGATTTTGCCATTGTCCTGGTCATGACAGCATCTATGGGAAAGGGATGCATATTTTCGGCCATTCCAGTGGGAATCTTCCAGGGAGTCATCACCTTGTTGGCGGTCTTTTTAGAACCGCTTATCACGGAATCTATGCTGTCAAATATTTCTGCTGTGGGATCGATTCTGGTATTTTGCGTAGGTGTAAACTTGATATGGGATAAAAAGATCCGTGTGGCCAATATGCTTCCGGCTCTTGTTATTTCCATTTTGTGGGATGTACTTCTGTAGGATTAACCACTTTAATTAATAATAAGATCAATGTAAAAAAGGACCACCGCATCAAAGAAGGTGAAAATGATGCGGCAGTCATCTCGTCGGATGTGATGATGTAGAAATAACCGCACAACTCGAGTTTCTGCTCGATGATATCTTTCCTCTCGGAATAGCCAGTAAGAACGCCTTTTTTATTGTACTGCAGATTGAAACATTTATGGTACATACTGCCGAATGTCGTTTTCTGGCCGGTGCGTATTGAAAGAGAGGAACCGACGCTGTTTCTGCAAATGGTTCTGCGCGCGGTGAGTGAGAATGAAATCTCCGTCCAGAAAGGTGCAGAGCTCCTGAAACAGCCATACACGTTTGTGGCGGATCAGTACAGCTTTCCAACGACTGACGGAAAGACCACAATCCAGATACCGGGCATGATGTGACGGATAATCTGACGACAACAGAGTTTGGGGTTTGCCATTGCCATGCTGACGGCACGAGTCTGGACATACCAGGAGATCAGTACCCATATGGGTATTTCAATCAATACGGTAAGTTTCACATGAGAACCGTGATTAGCATACTCGGAATCAAACAGAAAAATGATTTGAAGAAAAATATGCTGTGGTGAAAAATGGGGCAGTATAAACGGAAAAAGTATGCTATACTCATAACATATAATAATCCGGTGCGGAAGGCGATTCCAACATTTGCTTATGGTATTTCCATGGATGAGATGCGCTTTTTTACGCCCGTGGATTAGATCAGTCGTTGTATAGATACAATAAAATACAAGGCGAAATCTCTGGATGTTTTGGATTCCCGAGAACATCCTAATACAAAAAAGGAGGAAAAGTAAAGATGAGAAAGAGTGTTTTAGCAGGTTTATTCGCAAGTGTTCTGGCTGTCAGCCTTTTGTCGGCGTGCGGCAGTTCGTCCGGTTCATCGACAGAGGATGAGACAACAGGCGCGAAGGCTGCGGAGACTACGACAGCAGATGAAGCAGAGATAGGTGGAACGTGTGGAGAAGATGTAACGTGGATCTTGGATGTTGATACCGGTGTCCTGACGATCTCCGGAACGGGGGATATGGAGGATTATGCATCCCGCAGTGACGCGCCGTGGTATACACAGCAGGATTCTATCACCAGTATTGTTATTACTGATGGCGTAACATCCATCGGTTACGAAGCCTTTTATGGATGCGGAAGCCTGACAAGTGTGACGATTGAGGACAGTGTCATATCGATCGCAGACTATGCGTTTACTGAATGCGGCAGTCTGGCAAGCGTGACAATCCCGGATTCCGTCACTTTCATCGGTGATTATGTATTCGAGGGATGCAGCAGCCTGACCGAAATACTGATGTCTGAAGATAACGAGGTTTACAGCTCCGAAGATGGCATATTGTTGAGCGGAGACAAAACAGAGATGGTCTGCTATCCTGCTGGAAAAGAATCGGATTCCTACGAGATTCCCGATAATATCATATCACTTGCCAATGGTGCATTCGATAAATGTGAAAACCTGAAAAGTGTGACGATTCCGGAATCCGTTACCTCTATTGGGAACTATGTATTTTACGAATGCAGCGACCTGACTGAAATATTGGTTTCCGCAGGCAACACGGCATACAGTTCCGAGGATGGCATACTGTTGAGCAAAGATGAAACAGAGGTAATCTGTTATCCTGCCGGGAAGGAAGAAGCTTCCTACGAAATTCCGGAGAATATCATATCTATCGGGAATGGCGTCTTCGGCGGATGCGGAAGCCTGACGAGCGTGACGATTCCAGATTCCGTCACATCCATTGGAAACTGGGCCTTTGCTGATTGCGATAGCCTGGAAAGTGTGACGATTCTGGACAATGTTGTCTCTATAGGCGAAGGGGCGTTCGTCGCATGCGGCAGTCTGGTTAGTGTGGTTATTCCGGATTCCATTACTTCCATTAATGATTACACATTTGCTGCATGTGACAGCCTGACCGATGTCACGATTGGGAACAGCGTTACTTCTATCGGCAATGTTGCGTTTTCCGGATGCACCAGCCTGACGAGCGTGACAATTCCAGACGCTGTCACTTCCATCGGCGATTTCGCGTTTGAGGAGTGTGATGGGTTGGAAAGTGTGACAATCCCGGAATCCGTTACAACCATCGGTGAGGGTGCGTTCTATGGCTGCAGCAGCCTGAGTGACGTATACTACGGCGGCAGCGAATACGATTGGGAAGCGATTGAGATTGGAGAGGAAAACGATTCCCTTCTTGCCGCTGCCATTCAATAAAAACAGTATTACTCCTTAGGCCGAACACCATACAGGGTGTCCGGCCTTTTTGCGGTCATGCTATACTGGCCTCTGTCTATGTGGTTTTACGGTTTTACGAGTCAGGGCAAAATGTGGTTGCCTTTCAGACGATGCGTGGGCAGTTGGCTGTACAAAAAGGACGGGAAGAGATTTTTTACACATTAAACATATTGACATAGTAGGTTAATGGTGATAATATGGGTGCATCGGAACTATCATTTATGGACAAAAGAATGGTGTGCGATTGATAAAACGGATAGAATTGATATAAGGAGGTTTCCGAATGTCTAAAAAAGAGAATAAATTTCGAGAGTATAATATTGCGACACAAGCCGTACATACCGGAACAGATTATGATGAAGAAACCGGTGCCGTCCGCAGACCGCTGTACATGGCAAATAGTTACAAACTGCCGGATGACTTATCACAGGTAAATTATTCCTCAACAGATCTCTTGATGTATTCCAGAAATGGAAATGCCAATCAACATTGGCTGGAAGAAAAAATTGCCGCTTTATATAACGCGGATGACGCCATTGCGCTGGCCAGTGGGGTGGGAGCGCTGCATGCACTGTTCTGGACCCTTTTGAAATCCGGCGACAGGGTAGTGTACCCGAATGTCAGCTATATGGCAGTTTACCGGATGTTCCATGAGCTATTTAATAAAAAATTTGGTGTGGAAACGGTCATGGTAGATATGACAGACTTAGAAGCAGTAAAAAGAGCTGTCACTCCTGGTACAAGGCTGGTACACATTGAAACGCCGGATAATCCAACGATAGGGATAACAGATATAGCGGCCGTCGCAAAGATTGCCCATGAAAATGGCGCCGTCTTGTCGGTGGATAATACCTTTGCTTCTCCTTTGAACCAAAAGCCGTTGGAACTGGGTGCCGATTTTGTGGTAGACGCGCTGACAAAATTTATCAATGGACACGGCGACGCGCAGGGAGGCGCGATTATATCGAACGATTTGGAAACGATGGACCGTATTCGATATGAAGCGCAGGTGAATGTGGGCGCGGTAATCAGCCCATTTAACGCCTGGCAGATTTTCCGTGGTTCCGTTACATTTCCTTTGCGTATGGAACGAATCAATCAATCGGCACAGAGGATAGCCGAGTGGCTGGAGCAGAGGCAGAATGTAACTTTTGTATCTTATCCCGGGCTTGCGAGCAATCCGGGACACGAGCTGGCCACACGTCAGATGAAAAACGGATTCGGAGGGGTCATATCTTTTGGTGTCAATACGGACGATAAAACGATAGAGCAGTTTTGCGCAAAGCTGAAAGTCATTACGTTTGCCGTATCCCTGGGACATGATGAGAGCCTGATTTTCCCACAGCCGAGTTATGATGAGCGCATCCATCTGTATCCGGAAATATTCCGAAATGGTTTTATTCGATTTAGCGTCGGACTCGAGTCTCCGGAAGACATCATTCAGGATCTGGATCAGGCATTTCAGGCTGTCGGACTGTAAAAAGATGGAAGGATAATAAAAAATGCGCAAATAGAATTACGAACCTTTAAAATCAATAATTATAGTGAACGGCATACTGTCGTTTGCTATAAGCACGAAACGTAAAGAGAGGAGGCAGGACCTATGAAGAGCTTATTGATAAAAGATACGACGAGAAAAGAAAGAGAACAGATTGTTAAGAACTCCCTGGGCTGTGGCAACAGCTGTGATTTCTGTTCGGCCTGTTGGCTTGGCGGAGGAAATCCATTTGACATGTACCAGCCATATATTGATGGAGAAAAAGAAATCGCTCAAATCAATGCGGAATATAAGGCAAGGTATGTTCATTGATTACAAAGGAATGTATGGCTTTTGACACATATATCAATACTGCTGTGCCATAGTAAAGGAGCAGATATGACAAATGATAAAACGATAATATCAAAGGAACATCTGGAGACCATTGCAAAATATCTGGAAGAAATCAGGTATGGATCTGTGACCATTGTCGTACAGGATGGGAAAATCGTTCAGATTGAAAAACAGGAAAAAATCCGGTTCCGATGATTGTACGAAAAAGGATTGGCAAGGATGCAGGAAAATAATACTTTTTTGACACGGGGGCTATCGGGAAATGGACGGTTCCAGCCGGGGAAGGAGGTGACCCAGAGGAGT